>CALLFA010000060.1 GCA_937997635.1 uncultured Saprospiraceae bacterium
TGCAGAATTTGCAAAGCCTAAGATGTTGTTTTGGTCATCCGTGATGATGTACCAGTATGATAAATTAGGTGCAGTTGTTGTGTGCTCGACATCAAACATGATCTGACCAGCACAAAATGCAAAAGAGTCTCCTCCTCCTGCAATCTGTACAGCACCTCCATCTGGAGATTGTCTATATACAGTCACTGGATTAGATAATGAAAAACAACCTGCTAAATCACTTGTATTCGCACCAGCTTCTAAGCCAGAAATACTTCCTTCATAACTTAAATACCAAACCAAACAAGTGCCTTCACCTGCGCCTTCAAAATCGACTGCGTCAAATGTTGGTGGCAAACCTAAAATGTTACCTTGATCATCTGTGACTATCACTTGTGTATTAGCCCCGACAATTCCATCAACCGTAATAGCTCCAGCTGGAATATTGTCTCCGCCTACGCCATCGATACAAAAAGTAAAAGGTCCACCTGTTAGCGTACCACCTGATACGTTACAAGTCATTGCTTGTGCGTCATTTTCTTCACATATAGTTATGTCTTGCACAACAAAATCACCCGAGCCATTAAGACTCAATGAAGATCCTGAAGTTATTGCAGGAGCAAATTGACCAGAGGTCCATATGCCAGCTGAAACTGCAACACTTGATCTTCTGTGTCCAGAAAAGCCCCATTCAACATAATCTATAATTGAAGAGGAACTACCAAAGGAACTGTTTACATACAGTCCCATTTCACCGTCACTAAAATCCAGTGAAACTCTTTGGGTTTCTACAGCCAAAATAGAACCAGCAGGCATATTCAAATCTCCGCATAGCAGATTTAAATTTTGCAGTTGGTCATATTCAGGGAAGTTGCAAAGCCAGTAATTTCCTACATCGACTGTACTGTTACCGGCATTCTTAAGCTCTACAGTACCATCAGGATATACCTCGTTGATAACAACTTGGGAATATCCTGCTAGGCTGACTAACAAGCTTAACGTAATTAAAAGTATTCTATTGAAATTCATTTTTAATAAGAGTTTAAGGTTTACATAAAAATTCACGATACAAATTTCTTTCATAAACCCCTGTAAACCTATCTTTTTGGGTGGGATAAATAAAAAACCCTCATTTATGAGGATGGAATAATAAGTGTGAAATAATTGTCCATTATGATTGAATAACATTAATGTTGGCTTGCGCAATAATTCTTTTTTTTTTGAAAAGAGATTATTTAATCGAATTTTACACAAGGCATCTATTATGAAAAGATATTTTTGTCTGGATAGAGTTGTCTTTTAATTCCAGAATTAATCAAGTAATTGATACTCAAAAGCTGCTTTTACTAAGCCAGCAGTATTTTTAGCCTGCAACTTTCTTAATAGACTTTTTCTGTGCGATATAACTGTGGTAGAACTGATGAATAATTTTCTTGCTATTTCATCTGTGGTTAGCTCTTCAACAATAAGACTTAAAATTTCTTTTTCACGTCTAGAAAGCTTTTGGATTATACTATTATTTACATCCTTTGGTGTTTGTGTAAATAAATTCTTTTGTACCTCTGCACTAAAATATTTATTGCCCTTCATTACATTTCCAATAGCTAGAAGTAATTCTTGTTTACCAGTATTTTTTAAGAGATAACCATCTACACCAGATTTTATCATTTTTGAGATATAACCTGTCTCTCCAAACATTGTCAAAGCCATTACCTTGCAATCCATTTTGGCTGATTTAATTTTCTTACAAATATCAAAGCCATTGATATCTGGCAAATTAATGTCTAGCAATACAAGATCAACTGCATTGTTTTCTAAAAAATTTAATCCATCGACTCCATTATTACATGAACCTATAACATGTAGATGGTTGGTATCTTCAATGAGCATCTGTATGCCATCAATAATGATTTGGTGATCCTCTATAATTAATATGCTAATCTTTTCCATTAAACAGGTATATCAATTGTGAATGTACTTCCCAAATTTTTTGCCGTGTGGATATCTATGTAGCCGTGTAGATATTTGACCCTAGACATAATGTTGTCTAAACCAATTCCATTCTTAACCTTTGCATTATTCAATTTAAATCCTACACCATTATCTTCTACAATGAGATGTATATTATTCTGTTCATAAGCAATATGTAAGATCGCTTCAGTAGCGTTAGAATGTCCAGCTATGTTTCTCAATAACTCCTGGGTTATTCTATACAAAGTTATTTTTACTTCTTTTGACAATTTAGATGGTAAATTAAACGATTGATAATCAACTGGTATTCCAAAACTACAACTAAAGGTATTGGAAAGTTCTTCGAGTAGTTTATCTAACGGTTGTTCATCTAGAGCACTTGGCATCATATTATGTGAAAGTTCTCTCACCGATTTGCACGCATTATCAATTAAATCTTCGGTCTTATTGAACTTATCTAATTCTGTAATTTTAGGTATGTCATTTTGCAAGGCACTGACATGGACTTTAATCCCAGCCAACTGGGCTCCAAGATCATCATGTAACTCTCTTGCAATGCGTTTTCGTTCATTTTCTTCTCCCTCCATAACCGCTTTGATCCGCTCCACTTCTTTTTGACTTTTACTCGCTTCCAACTTCTGCTGATTCAATTGTTTGTTCTTAAAAAACAATCTCAATACGAGACCAGATACTAAAAGAAAAAAAATAGACAATATAGACAATGTTAAGACCTGTAAATTTCTCGCATCTATTTCGTGTTGTTGTTGAGTTAATTGCTGTTCCTTTTGCAACAACTCTTTATCCAACGCATATTTTCCTTCAATTTCATTTATTACTTTGGTACGTTCTGTCGATAAGATAGAATCTTGTAACTGTTGATATTTCCTTTGATTAAGAAGAGCATGTTCATATTGTTTAGCACCAGCATAAGCTTCCACTAATAATTTATGCGAATTTGTAAGAAAATTTAAGTTATTCATTTTATCAGATTCACTTGCGCAGTATTCTAAAAGATTAATTGCACTAGTGTAATTTTGCAAGCCAATTTCGACTTCTGAAAGTAATAATTTTGTATTTAAAACACCAACAGGGTCTCTAGCTGACTCCCGCAATTTTAGCGCTTCCTCCAAATATGTTTTTGCATACATGTATTTTTCTTCATCCTTCAAAATAGATGCAATATTTAATTGTATGGAGGCTATATTTACCGGTTGATTGAGTTGTTTGAATAAGATGAGTGCCTGATTATACTTATCCACAGAGACATCAGAGGAATCTAATTTTAAATATGCTAATCCTTGGGCTCTAAGATTATGCGCTTTCACAAATGGAATATCCTTCTTCTCCGCTATTTCAATTGATGTTGAACTATATTGAATGACCTTATCCCATTGATTTTGTTTTTCATAAAGCTTCGAGACATCCGAACTAAGGCTCATGATAAAAAAACTATCCTTCTGCTCCTCTGAAATTTCAAGTGCGTCAATAAAATAATTCTGAGAAGTGAGATAGTCCCCTTTTTGGTTATATAAATTGCCTACTGTTGAGTATAATGAGATTTGCTCAGCCGCTGATAATAGAGGCTTATGGTCTAATATTCTGTTATAATAATTTAGTGCTGAGTCTAACTTTCCTATTGAATTATAGTTTTCTGCAAGCAATAATACTAAGCCCAAATACTTATCCATATATTTTTCAGATGGATTTATTCGTATTGCCGATTTCAGTAGCTTCTCTGCCTCTTCATACTCCCCTATTTTAGTTGATACAATCACATAATTTTCAATGACATCATAATAAAATGGTTCCGCTTCTTTTTTATTTAATACTTCGAGACATTGGTCATAATATGATATTGATTCTTCAAATTTATTTATTGATGAAAATGCATTGCCGAGAGCAAACTTCACATGAGTGATGGCATTGACGTCTTTATTTCCCAATAAACAATCATCTACTTCCATTAAAAATGGCAACGCCAATTCAGAATTGTTATAATACATATGGCTTAAAGCCAAATAGTATTGAATTTGCAAAAGCGAATTATCACATTGCTGATGAGTGGTCACTAGTCTTTCGTGTTCTTTTCTTAAAACGTCTGTATTTTCAATTTCGAGTTCATAATTAGAGTCATACAAACTTGTTTGTTCTATGTCAAAGTTTACTGCCGCCAATAATTGTGCGTGCATTAACACTAGCAGGGCCAAGTATATTAATCTATAGCCCATAAGACAATACTGTTCTGAATGTATTTTGTTGTCCATCCCAATCCCGATTGGCTACAGATTGCGTAGAAAAACTGCATCTGATGGACAACTGTTGCAGAAGTTTGTAGCCAACGCCAAATGAATGGCGAATGACATTATTATCCCACGTTTTATTTACGGAAGATGTCGGGTCATCACCAAAAAAGAGTGTATCAAAACGATACGAAAAAAAAGCACCAGACAGCCAAGATGGTTCGTATTTAATCGTTGAGTAATACGATACATTTAGTAAATCTACATTTTCCAACCCGTCAACACCATCAGTAAAATCTTGATTTTCGACGTTAAAAATAGGGCTACGATAAGTTGAAAGGAACAGCTCAGATTCTACATTGAAGTACCCTTTATCGAACACCACATTCAAAGAATAAATTGATTGTCGGTATTTACTGTGATTGGGTATTTCCACTTTTAGATATGTGCCATGAAGTGCAGAAAACCCTACTCTCCATGAATAATTAATGGGATAAGTAACCTTTGCAATAAGATTCCAGAGATATGGGTTGGTAGATGTTTTCTTCGATCCTGCATTGCCATTATATGCGGAGATTGTAAATTGCAGTCCATTATCTTTTCCAAAAAAAGCAGCAAACCCGTTCCTGTATCCTCTATTGTATAAATTACTAAAGCCAAATTCACTTGCTCCATCAACAATTAATTCATTCTCTTCTCCGAGATTTTGAACAAAACCAAATTTAGAAGATACGTTTATAAAGTAACTATACATCAATGGGGCATTCAAAATAGACCGATCTTTGTATGATTGATGCTTGTACCAATAGCCAAAAGTATTCTGTATCCGCCCTGCATAAAAAGTAAATTTCCGATCATCTGTCCTGTAGGTGAAATGAAGCTGACCTACTTTCACAATGTAATCTTGAAAATTTCTGAGCAGACCACTTTTTAGCGCTTGTTTCCGTTGGACCAGCAGATGTGAGTTTATAGAAAAATTGCGATTGAATATCACATTAAACTGTCCTTGCAGTCTGGCTACATCTATTTTCCAATCTGTAGACTCTTCATGTATTTCATTATAAAAATAATGAGACAATGGACCAGCCTTACTTAATTCAAGATCTACATTAGCTGCCCATTCAAGCCTAACTTGTGCTGAAGAACACACTGCCAATAAACAAAACGGAAGTACAAACCTGATCATATTTGATATTCTAATTCAATTCTAATTCCATCTCTAGTTCCTGTCCTTTTTCTATTTTAAGCTCTTTTGTCACTTTATCATATTGTGGATGATAGACTTCCAATCTATAGCTACCAGCAGGTAAATCATTTATAGTAAACGTCTTATCACTAGCTACTCTTGTAAAAAAGGGCGTGTCTAGGCTTAAAATAATTGCGCTCATATGAGGATGAATATCGCAAGCTAACTTTATCGGTCCATTCTTTTTTATTTTAATTGGGTAAGGGTTACCTGGAGGTTTCCTACCAATATTAAACCGAGAACCAGGAGTCAAGGAGTAAATATTATGAAAAAACTCATCTTCATTCAGCAAGTACACTGTCGTCCCCTTTGTAACTGGTAATACATGAGGTATGAAGGTCTGTTGCCTTTGTGTTATTATTGCCTCAGGAATGAGCGGTAATTCTATATTATCTGACAGATTATGCAAACTGACAATGATATTGTTATCCATCTTTGCCAATGGGTCGTCGGAGTGCATCATCTTAGTCCCATCTACATTATATAGATTTGTTTTTTGTATAATTTTATTTCTGTCCGGAAAGGTGATAGATCCAGACACTTTAGCTAGTGATTGTGAAGTCAATGATAACAGGAAGGAGAAAAATAAGACTACCGTTGTTTCTATTTTCATACTATATTTATAAACTAAGGATATGCATCTTTGTTGAGGTTTAAAGCTCTAATGTATACCTAAAAAAGTCCAAAATCGTGAATTGTCTATTATAATACAATTCAAAAAGTATGGTTTTGCAAAAATCCTCATTTATGAGGGTATACAATGGATAGAAAAAACGAACAAGTTTAGTTGAATTGGTACCATTGCTAAGTCACAGACAAGCCTGTTAAGATGACTTGTATGGCGAGCTACACCTTGAATCGCTGAAAGATGGTATTCCATGGAGTCCTGTATGTCGACCTTAAAGTAAATTACAGTAAAGCCAAACTATAACTATAACTATAACTATAATCCTATTTGACCATTTTCCTAAAGAATGAAATCAGCAGTACACCTGTGGTACACATAACAATTCCGTAAACACCGGCTGGTGCTGCCATCAATGGAGAATCTAACATTGTTGCGGAAGTAGCAATGGCCATACCGAGCACATTATTTTGCATACCACTTTCTATAGAAATAGAAATCGATTGGGGTACGTCTAAGTGTAATAAGCGAGCACTCAAAAAGCCTAATAATAGGGTCAGCGCATTTAACAGAAAGACACTAAATATACATGCTTGAATAAATGAAGGCACACTACCAATATCATCTAATTTCAGCACCATTAGAGATAATGCTATAATGATGATGATGCCTGATCCCCAAGCAATACCAGATTGACTTTTTTCTGAAAATTTAGGAAATCGATAATTAATGATCATGCCTATCAACACTGGCAGTGCCGTTAATTTAAATATATTGATAATCGTTTGACCTAAAGGAAGACTTATTGACTTACCTTCCGACCCCATAATCCATTCTAAAGAAAAATTGAGAATCAGCGGTATACTGAACACAGTAATTATACTAGATACTGCTGTCATCGAAATGGACAATGCCGTATCCCCTTTTGATAAATGAGAAATCAAATTTGATGTGGCTCCTCCAGGACTAGCCGCAACAAGCATGAGTCCCATCGCAAATACTGGTTCTAGTGGCAAAATCATCACAAGTGCAGCACCAATCAAAGGCAATAGAATGATTTGATTGGTCAAACCAATAAACACGGCTCTTGGGTAAGTAGCCACGCGCTTGAAGTCCTCAATTGTGAGTGTCATCCCCATACCCAACATGATCAAAAACAAAAGAATTTGTAAAACCTGAGGAGTATATGATAAAATGGTTTCCAAGCTAAACAGGGATTTTATAAGACACCATTATCTTTCAATTTTTGAATAGCATCTTGTTGTGTATGAATGAATAATTTTTTATCTGGCTCCACATTCAAAAAAGAATTAGGAGGGTAAAAGGAATGTGTTTTATACGAATCAGCATACAATTCAAATCGTTGTCTGGCGATGTAATTTTTCATTGCTACACGCTTTCGTTTTTTACGTAAAGCATCAATGTATATACTCGCATTTGCGACAATGCTTTCGCCTGTCAATGCCTCAGCTAATAAATGCCCATCTGGGTGAACAATCTGAGAGTGACCATCTGTACTCTCATCCAATACAAGTCCGCCTTCTATACCTGCAGAATTTGCGGAGACGACATAAGCCATATTCTCAATAGCTCTTGCCCGTTTAGCTATGTTTTTGCGACTGAGCAGTTTACTTCCGATTTCTGAGGTGGAGTGCAACAGTACTTCAGCGCCTCTCATCATCAGACAGCGACTAATCTCTGGATATAATATTTCTTCTGAAGCGACACAAGCTAGTTTGCCAAGTGACGTATCAGCAACTGGAAACAGTGACTCCTTACCATACAAGTCAATATACTTATCCAACACATCATGTGGTGTAACCGAATACATACTGTTCAATCTACGATAATGGAGGATGTATTGTCCATTATCATCAATGATAAAACTAGCTTGGAAATAAGTATCTGGAAAGTTTGGGTCAAGCTCATAATAATTACCCGAGATGAAGACATCATTCTTAATTGCAATTTCACCTATTTTCTTAAAAATCGGATCTGACTTCTCAAGACACACTTTATCAATCCATTGTGATATGGATTCTCTAGTCGGATAAGAAGTCAAAAAATACTCTGGCAGGACGATTAACTTTACCTGCTGTCCGACAAATTTTTTGGCCCCAAATATATGTTTCCCAATTTTATCCAAACATGCATCCATTGCCGCATTCGCTTCTTCTCTTGTGTTCAAATGATTCAAAGCCTGACATCTGAGTTGCATGCCAATTGCTATATAGTCATCAATTATTTCCATTATGAGTCCATTATGTTTTTAGTAATTCTTTGCAAGTAAGAAAGAAATTCCTTTTTCTCTTTGATCGTCAAACCCACTAAGTGTTCTTTATTCGACTTCAGACGATTTGGTTGCATTGTTTTGATTAATTTTTCAGCTTTTGGCGTCATCATTAACCGTTTGATGCGCCTATCATCTGCGTCTTCAACTTGTTTAATAAGTTTTTTCTCTAATAGCACATTTATCAGATTAGTAATATTAGCACGAGTCACACCAAGTGCATTCGCCAATTCAGAGGCCATCATCGGCTTTTCGTGTTTTTCTCTGATCAAATAAGGCAAATTTGGATCTTTTGCCAGATAGATAAGGATGATCCATTGCTGATTTGACAACCCTGCTTTCTCTACAAATTCTACATTTTTACTGACAAGCTTGGTTGCAGCTTCATAGATGCCTAGTAAAATCGAAGTGTCTAAACTCTTTTTTATCATTCGCTTTATTTTGTTAATGTAACGTCTAGTGTTGTTTTGGGTATATGCTTGATGTCTGCTAATGTTTTTTGGATGATTTGCCAGTGGCATTTGCCATTACCGGTAAAAGTGAAACAAGATTCACCAAACTCATTTTTCAATAGTTGAGTAGGATTCAGTCCATGTTCTTGCACCAATTCATATACATAGGCCAGTTTATCTGTATAAAAACTGTGCATGGTAATCCCCTTATCTCCCATGGTTTGCTTGTTGGACTTATTTGTAGTCTGTGTGGTCGGAATAAAAAATTTGACTTTGCCACAAATATTGTTCGGCGAAACAAATCCCTGATACCAATGACTATCACCTGGATTAAGATGAAAAACGCTACGAGGACCTTTCTGCCACTCGCCATCGAGCTTTGGTGGCTCTTCAGGTTTCATACCTAAAGCGGTGCACATAAACGCCATAACATCCATGTTCTCTGCATCTATAAAAAAATCGTGATGCGTGCACTCGCTCGTTTGCAATGGAGCTTCTGTATTTATAGTCCCATACCCTTCAATCGTATAGCCATATCTTTGAAAAAAAATATGATTGAAGAACTCTCCATAGACGGCATTCTCCCGCACAATGGTGGGCTTGTTAAATACACCATCATTTTTCGTATTTAAATTAAACAAATCATCTGCGATGGGTTCTGTAATTGACCATTTACCGCCATGATTTCTTTCTTCTTCGTAAATATCCTTTATGCGGTAAATATCTGAAGTCATCATGACCGCAATCCTTTGACCGATGGTGCGTGGTGGCATATACCCAATGCCCTGTGACTTGAAGCTGTCCCACTTAAGTAGGCGGATCAATCCATGCGAATCTATTTGGCCATTCTGTAATCGCCATGATTTGAGACTAGACCCATAGCCATATAAAGCTGTCGCCTCTTCTTTCGTAAGACCACCTTCGCTTATAGGAGTAAAGCCAAATTCATTGAAATAATCCAATGCATGATCAATGTTATCTGTAGCATATAAAAGCTCATAGACACCGCTGATACCGGTATTAGGAATGGAATTATTGTCTTCGTGTATACTCATACATTACATGCTTGTCAAACTTGTAATAAGAGTTTTCCAAAATTATCCCCAGTGAACAACATTTTAACAGCTGAGGCAAACTGCTCTATGCCACTGACCACATGTTCTTTTGTTTTCATTTTGCCTTCGCTAAGCCACTGAGACATCTCTTCCACAGCTTTCGGATATTCATGTATATAATCGAACACAATAATGCCATTTATGTAGCCCCTCGCCGTTACGATCTTCATATAATTGGATGGACCATACATTGGTTTTTTATTGTATTGTGAAATCGCTCCACAAATGACTACTCTCGCACCACGAGCAAGATTTGCAAGAGCCGTATCTAATAACGGACCTCCGACATTGTCATAAAATATATGGATTCCATCAGGACAATGAGTCTGTAAGGCTTCATGGACATTTTCTTCTTTATAATTAATTGCTGCATCAAAACCACAGTCATTTATTAAATAATTGCATTTGGATGCTGATCCAGCTGTACCGATCACCTTGCACCCTTTTATTTTGGCTATCTGACCGACCGTAGAGCCTACGACACCAGCAGCTCCAGAAATGAAAACAGTCTCGCCTTCTCGAGGTTTTCCTTTTTCCAGGAGACCAAAATACGCAGTCATCCCTGGCATACCTAGAACACCTAAGTGTAAGGACAACGCACCTTTGTCAATGTTGCATCGACTTAGTCCTTTACCATCAGATAGAGCATAGGTCTGTGCACCTAGCAATCCTGCTACATATTCGCCTTCTTTGAAATCTGGATGTCTTGATTCTATTATTTGTCCCGCAGAAAAACATCTCATGACTGTACCTAGTTCCACACCTTTGATGTATGTGGTGCCTTCATTCATCCATCCTCTTATGGCAGGGTCGAGAGATAAGAATTCGTTTTTGATAAGCAATTGATTATCTGCTAATGCTTCTACAGGCTTGGATATGACATCAAAATCTGACTCCTTGACCATACCCTCTGGTCTGGCAACCAATGCCACTATAATGTTATTCATCATTTTGTTATTAGTCTCCTAATGTAAAAAAATTACTTAAGTTTTTTAATAGTTAATTTGATTAACTAATTTAGACTTAATGATAACGCAAATTTATAAGCAATACAAACAACAAGGAATCGCATTTAGAATTTATGGGAAAGGTGCACCACTTGTCCTGCTACACCCCTCACCTAATAATTCGGCTATGCTACATCCATTAGCCAGTGCACTTGCGGATTCTTATACTGTCATCTGCCCTGACACGCCAGGCTATGGCTTGTCTGATGACATGTATTTGGAGCAACCTAGCGCTTCTGATTATGTAGATAGATTCAACACATTATTTGATAGCTTAGGATTATCCAAATTTGCAATTTATGGCACAGCAACAGGTGCACAACTTGGTATCAGGTTTAGCATTGAATTTCCAGATAAAATTGAACATCTCTATTTGGACAATTCCGCTCATTTTACAGAAGACGAAAGGAGTAAGATTCTAAAACATTATTTTCCCGATCTGACACCTAAAGAAGATGGCTCACATATTAAGCAAATATGGGAAATAGCATCTAACTTATTCAACTATTTCCCGTGGTGTTTTCAATCAGCAGAGTATGCATTGAATTTGCCTCCTATCCCAGTTGAAGTCATCAACAGTGTAGCCATAGATTTCTTAATCGCTGGTAAAGACTATGACAAAGCATATCGCGCTGCATTTATGCATGAAAAGGTGGAGTATGTCCAGCAACTTGAGGTAGAAACAACAATTCTAAGATGGCAAGGAAGTATTTTAAAGCCATACACCGACAGACTTTTTGACTATCAACTACCACCCAATATTAACCAGAAGGTCATCTCAGCGCCTCAAGCTCAAAGATTCGCAGAAATAAAAGACTACATTCAAAAAACGTATTCGACAACAGCACAGCAACTAGATACACTAACTGAGCACGCTGTCGATATACAAGAAGGAATACTGGCAATTAGTCATGATGTTGAAAAGCCAAATCTAGCTTTGGATGGTGCTCATTTAACAGACTGTTGGAAAAAAATATGCATGGACACAAGGACAAAAGACCTTTCATTAGAAGAAAAACAAGACATACTTATCCATGTTTTTAAACCATAAGAATGTAATACATTCTGCCATAAGACATTGTGATTGAAAAATTAGTTAATTATTTTAATAGTTAACATCATTAACTATATTTATTTATATTTAACTTTAGATAAAATCCTCAGAAACTGATTAAATTTTGGAATCTAAAATTTTCTCTCATGAAAAAACATTTATCAAACTGTCTCATTTTATTCTTTGCGCTGTTAACTTTCGCAGGGTATAGCCAACAGACAGTAAAAGGACAAATTACTGGCGGAGATGGCGAAACTCTAATAGGTGTTACCATTATTGAAAAAGGAACGAACAATGGGACAACCTCAGACTTAGATGGTAATTACGAATTGACCGTATCCGATGGTGCGACTCTCGTATACAGTTATACTGGCCTAAGCAATAAAGAAATGGCAGTGAATCCTGGTAGAATGGACATCGTTATGGATTCGGAAGCGCAAATCTTAGAGGAGGTCTTTATCACAGCAACATCAAGACCAATCCGACGGATAGAGACGGTCACTGCCGTTGAGTCAATAGGCGCTAAGGAAATTGAACGGATGAATCCGACAACACTATTTGATCTTGTCAGGTTTACGCCTGGTATCTATGTGCAGACACAAGCAGGTAGGGTGAGAAACTTTATCTTTACCAGAGGATTTCCGGACGCGTCAGGGAATGGACTAGTGTACACAAGTACATTGATAGATGGTATTCGTACCTTCGGAAGTCCTGAAGGCATACCGGATGCCAGTTTTAGGAATGACTTAAATATTGAAAAAGTAGAGGTTGTCAGAGGTAGTGCCGCCACCTTGTATGGTAGAGGTGCAGCAGCTGGTGCCATTAACATCATCTCAAAGACAGGTGGCACAGAGTCAGAAGGTACAGTGAAAGCTACTTATGGCCAATACAACTGGTTGCAATTGGATGCTAATCTTAACGGGCCATTGAATGCATCAAAAACGCTACGATATAATGTCGGTGGATTTTGGTTGCGAGATGATGGATTTAGAGAGAATTTATTTCCAGATGCTGGCGGTCAACTTCGTGGAAATATAGACTACATAATTCCGAAAAATAAAGGTAACATCAGATTGTATGGTGGCTTCATTCGGCTGAATGTCCAAAATTTGCTAAGCATACCTTATGCTGCTTCGGACCTAACTCGTCCAGCAGGTAATTGGACTACACGTAATATAGAGCTACAAGAAGGCAATCCTTTTGAAGGTTCAGGTTGGCCAATTACCAATCCTGCATCTGGAATCAGTCAAGACAATCCATATGATCCTAGCTATGCAGATGGTAATTTCTCTAGAGGACAAAATATTGGACTTAATTTGGACTTGAATCTTGAGAATGGATGGACGCTCGTCAATAAAGCCAGATTACAACGGATGGTCGTAGGTGTCGGCTTTGACTTCTCCATCTCTCAAAACTTTGGAGATGTCCAGCAAAAATTCATCTTTGGTGGTGGTGGTACCGACGGAGGTTCTAACAGTCGAGATTTCATCGAAGAATTGAGATTGGTGAAAACCATAAATACGGATAACGCTGTCCATAGTTTTACTGTTGGTGGCTATTTGAGTTTGTTCAATAATAAAGTCGAAACTTCAGGCACATTGTATACACAGAATACTTCAGATCCAAACAATCCAGTGTACAACAGAGAGCCATTTGGTTTTCCTCTCAATCTCAACTTTAGAAATGGAGATTATAATGAAAACACGACATCTGGCTTCCTTGGTTATGAAGGTAAATTCAATGATAAGTTAACGTTCACTATTGGAGGACGCTTCGATGATATTCACTTGGATTTGACAGATAACTTCCGTGAGGGACAAGAGAATTTACAAAATATTCAGGATCACTCTGGCTTCAGCTGGTCCGCTGGATTCAATTATTTGTTTGATCCTTTGACAGCAGTATATGGCAACTTCCTCAGCAGCTTTAGAGCTCCAGATTTTAGTACATATACACCTGTTCAATTCTTACCAATGACTGAATTATTAGACAAACCTAGAGTGGAACAAAATGAGCAGATAAGAAGTTTTGAGATAGGCATCAGAAAGAGTACAGGTGATTTCAGTTTTGATGGTGGTTTCTTTAATACATTGATTACTGACCGTACTGTTGCGACATTTGTTGGTGCAATAGCCACACAGGTTCCTGTAGGTGACAACCGAATTACAGGTTTCGAAGTCAGTTCGATATACACGCCTAGCAGCGCTAAGGGTTTATACATGAGAACGAGTATTACCTTACAGAATACGGAATATACGGATTTCCTGCGCACCTTGTCAGATGGAACTAGTGTAGACTTGTCTGGTAATGAAATTGCCAATGTCCCACCCCTCATTTTCAATTTCTCAGCAGGATATGCTAATGATAAATTTAGCATCAACTGGAATAATAATTTCCTATCTGCCAGACAAGTAGACATCTTTAACACTGCAGAATATCCTAGTCGACTCTTGATGGATGCCAATGCCAGTTATAACTTTAGTAAAGGTGTCAGTCTGAAAATTGGAGTTCAAAACCTTACGAATGTTACTCACGCATCAAGTGTCATTAGTGCACAAACTGATGAAGCATTTTTGTTAGCAGAGCAGAATGGCTTTTCCGGAGACTTTGCTAATGTGAGAGGAGTGCCTTATTTGCCTCGTCGTGTATTCGGCTCTCTTCAGTTTAAATTTGGGTTGAAAAAGAAGGCTGATCTAGACGGTGATGGCATCGCTGATTCTAAGGACAGTTGTCCAGACGTAGCTGGATTAAAAGCATACAATGGTTGTCCAGATACGGATTTGGATGGAATCATTGATAGCCAAGACGGGTGTCCGACAATCGCAGGTACTCAAGCGAATATGGGTTGCCCAGATAGTGACGGTGATGGTGTGGTAGATAAAAATGATGACTGTCCTAACACCGCTGGCAACTTAAATGGTTGTCCAGATGGAGATGGAGATGGAGTCGCTGATAAAAATGATGATTGCCCTAACCAAGCTGGTACGCTCAGGGGATGCCCTGACACAGATGGGGACAATATTGCAGATAAAGACGACAATTGTCCTGAGATCGCAGGTACAATCAAAGGCTGCCCAGATGGTGATGGTGATGGTGTCGCAGATAAAGATGATGACTGTCCAGAAGAAAGTGGAGATGCAGCAAATGGCTGTCCAAGTGTGGTTGACTCAGATGGAGATGGCGTACAAGATAAAGACGACAGATGCCCAGACGTTAGCGGTAGTATAAATGGATGCCCTGATACGGACAAAGATGGTATCGTGGATATAGACGATGCTTGCCCTAACAGGGGTGGTGTTATTGATAGTAAAGGCTGTCCTAAGGTGGTGCCTACTGATGCACTTACAGCTTTTACAAATGCACTCGAAGGAGTCCAATTTGAGTCAGCAAGTGCTGTCATCAAACGATCTTCTTATAGTATCCTTGATGAAGTAGTTAATGTGATGACCAGATATCCAGGCTTAAACGTATCTATTGAAGGACATACCGATGATCGTGGTACAGCTGAGTCCAATCAAAGTCTATCCAGCAAACGTGCCGTAGCTGTTATGAACTATCTCATCGAAAAAGGCGTAGCAGGCACTCGTATGTCAGCAAGAGGCTTTGGTGAATCAAGTCCGAAAGCGGATAATTCAACCGCTGCTGGTAGAAAATTAAATAGAAGAGTAGAAATTATTGGTTCATATTAATGTAATTATTTGTTCAATTAATAGTAATCCTCCCTACTGAGTTAGTAGGGGGGATTTATTTTATAAGGCTGGACAGGTTGATTGTCCATTACTTCAATACCGGGCATTGACTGCGCTTTTCGCTATGATCTATGAAAATTACTTTTGCAATACATTGTCCGAGAATACTTTCCTTTAAGTATAAAATCCTGACACTTGACTTAATCAGTTATTTATATGCTCAATACCCAATATGTTATTCATAGGTTTTCTAAAAATATTGACGAAGCTACCTCTTTGCAAACCAGCGAGGTAAACCCACCTAAAGCCGATGAAATTCTTATCAAACACAAATACGTAGGCATTAATGCTTTGTATGACAGAGAATTGTATAGAGGTGCTGTCCCATACATTGATGTTGAGTTTCCATATACCTTTGGTGTAGAAGCAGTAGGAATTGTAGAAGCAATTGGTAGCGATGTGACTGCGATTAGTCCTGGTGATGCAGTAGGTACGTTAAAAGTTGGTACAGCATATCAAGAATATCAGACTGTGCATCAGGATCAAGTCATTCCTATCCCTGAAGCGTCGGCTGAGTACCTCACACTTATAGCGACTGGTGTCTCAGCGTATATGGCATTAGAAGAACTGGCTGACCTGCATAAAGAGGAACGTGTCATTGTGTCAGCAGCAGCAGGTGGATTAGGGCATATACTCATACAACTTTGCAAAATGAAAGGAGCCAATGTGGTCGGCATATGTGGAACCGAAGATAAAGTGAATTTGCTGACATCATTGGACTGCTGTGATCAAATCATCAATCATTCAACAGACTCTGTAGAAGCAATCATCAACGCTCAATATGCAAATGCAATAGACGTCGCTTTTGATAGTGTTGGTAGAAACATCTACGACTGTTTTCTAAAAAATCTAGCCACTAAAGGTCGGCTTATCATCATTGGACTGGCAAGTGAGTTATCTTCTGAGTCTTTCGAAGAGAGAAAAAGAACGAGAGATTATACAAACATTTACTGGAAAGGAGCTTCTATCCGATGCTTTATGAATCATTTGTACAAAGACAAACATCAGGATGCCAGAAATCATCTATTTGATTTATACAAAAATCAATCATTAAAGCTAAAAGTTGATGAGACTTCATTTATTGGTATTGAGGCTATAAAAGATGCGTCCAATTATTTGTTAGCTGGTAAAAGTTGCGGAAAAGTAGTAGTAAAAATTTAATTTTAAGAAACAATAAGAATCATGTCAGAGAATAAAGAATTTAAGTATGGATGGCCTGTTGTGACATCATCTGCATTGGGTATTGGATTGGGAATGTCACCTCTCCCCTTTTACACAATTGGTGTATTTATTGCACCTTTTGCTGAGGAGTTTGGTTGGCGAGTTGATCAAGTTATGCTTGCATTAAGTGTTTTTTCTCTCACGGCATTGTTTACAAGTCCACTGATTGGCTATATAACAGATCGGCTTGGTGTCCGTAAAATGGTACTGATATCTGTCTTCACTTTCAGTATGTGTTTCATGGCTTTTTCTCTGAACAATGGATCTCAAGTTGTGTATATCGGACTTTGGATTGCGCTGGCTTTTTTCGGATCGGGCACCTTACCCATCACTTGGACTAAAGCTGTAAACAGATGGTTCATTAAAAAGCGGGGACTTGCACTTGGACTCTCTCTTCTCGGTACTGGACTATTCGGATTTGTTGCAAAGCATTATGCTTCGTTTTTTGTAGAAAATTATGGCTGGCGTACTGCATATATAGCACTTGCCTTGTTGCCGCTATTGATTGCCTTGCCAGTTGCTTATTTGCTTTTCAGAGACACCAATGACCCTAAAGTAGAAGATAAAGTAGCGAAGATGAAAGAAGAGTTGCCTTACTTTAAAAATGCAGCTACAAAAGAATTACCAGGTCTCAGCTTGAAAGCGGCATTGAGAGATTATCGCTTTTGGATTTTAGCCTTATCATTCATCCCAATATCATTTGCCATTGGAGGGCCGATACCAAACTTTGAGAAAATTTTAGATACGAAAGGGTTTTCCACATCTGTTGCTGTTGATATCGCTAGTGCTGTGGGTATTGCGGTAGTCGTCGGTAGATTAGTTGGAGGCTATTTACTTGATAAATTATGGGCCCCAGGTGTGTCTTTTGTGATATTCATGATTCCAATTTTCGCCTGTATGTTATTCAGACAACCAGAACTTTCGTACGGTACAGCGATTGCAGCTGTTGCGATTCTAGGTTTGGCGGCAGGTGTCGAATATGACTTGATGGCTTACTTGGTATCCAAGTATTTTGGAATGAAAAATTACAGCACGATTTACGGTACGCTGTATGGTTTTTTTGCGATAGGAGCAGGATTTGGCCCTTGGTTATTTGGAAAATCTTTTGCCATGACAGGCAGTTATGACACCATATTCTTTTATGCGATGATTGCATTTATCGTTGGAGCAATTCCATTATTGTTTTTAGGGAAATATCAATTTGATTAAACGATCTACAATCAAATCGGAATGGTTCTCTGTTATTTGATGGATAAAGATTATTTTCAAAATATTACTAGATCAGTTAAACAATACTTATTTAAATTCCAGATTAAACAAATCAAATTTTCACATACAACAAGACACCAGAGATCATGGCCTCAAAACTAGATTGCGAGCTCAATGATTTCACCCACTTTCCCCCGAAAGACAATTCCGCTAGGAGAGGAATTATCTCTCAATGGCAATAAAGTTTGACTGAGTACTTCGCCATTATGCGCTTGAATTCTTTCTGCCACATTCTCCAAAGTATTGACTTGCCAGCAAGCAGATGCTAAGCCTGTTTTTGAAAAGTCACAAGGGAATGTTCGGTATGTATACTCTGGGTGATGGTCGCCATACACATGTTGCTCCATTCCAGACTTATAATCGTCATTTCCCAGTAAGCACATATCAAAAGCCATGTCTTTAGGACCGCCCATAATGAATGCGGCCTCTTCTTGTTTCAGAACCAATTCAGTAATTGGATACAGGTTAAATACTTGTTTGTAAAAATCTTGTGGTGCTCTATCCTTCATTGAAAGGACAATATTCCCAAGAGGGAATACATTAATATCTTTTCGCAGTTCCCATAAGGGCACCCCTCCTACTCTTTCTGTGATCTGTGTGAAAAATATTTGCTCTCCCGAAGGACCTAGCACTGCCAAAGCACGCATCTCTATATAGCCGAGTGGCTCAGGAGCTTCGACAGAGAATGTTGTGGGCGGCGCAAGAATACCAAATCGGTTTTTGATGATTTGCTTGTATAAATCATCGACATCAGCAACACCGAACTCCATAACCTCTAAGCCTGAATCCCAAGGATTAGCTAACATCCGATTAGGGATTGCAGACTCATTCGTTTGTTCTATAAGGCGCACAACTGCACCTCTATCTTGGCCAAATAAAGTATATCTGTTCAAGGAGGTTCCAAATTGATTTTTCTGATCTTGAGTCAATACCCCTTCATCTACAACAGAAAAACCTAAAGCTTGCCGATAGAATCGATAACTCTGTAACCAAGTATTTGTCACAATGCTAGCAGCAAGTGCAGTGCCTGTAAATATTGGGTGTTGAGAATTTTCTCCCATACTGAAATCAATTATGAGTATTGATATTAAAATACAAAAAAATTAGCTAACTTAATTAACTATTAACCAAATTAACCTTTTTAAGGCTAGACATACCATAGCAGTATATCAAATGGAGAAAGGAATTTTTAAGCGTACTACATTTGTAGTAGAAGATGCAAAATCTTCAGCAGACTTTTACACACATGTGTTTGGATGGTCTATCTGGTATGACAATCAATTAACAGCAGATTCTCGTTTTCCACCTGTTGGAACAGATCAAGACTCAAAGGTACATCTCATCATCTTAGATGCCGCAAATTCATCAGTCGGAAAACTGGGTTTACTTCAATATATTGACAGAACCATTGAATCTTCTGAAAGACAACATCTAAAAACCATCCGTATCGGTGACCCTATTCTGGTGATCGAATATGAAGATATTGATAAAGTTTACGAACGAGCTAAGGAGAAACATGCACGCGTGATAACGTCACCTGTCGATTGGCAAGTCCCAGGCCCAGATGGCAAGTCAAGCATACATCTCAGGACTATTTCACTGTTTGACCCAAATGGAATTTATATGGAAGTGAGTGCTCACCCGAATAGAAAACAAGCTTAATCATGTACAACATCATTAATATTCGTGAGGTGATTTATTCTACTGGAAACTTGACCAAAGCTTCACACTTATTTGAGGAATATGGTGGATGGAATCGTGTGGGCCAATACCAAACCGATCGAAAAGTTCTAGATACATGGCAGCTTGAGGAAGAGGCGACCGCAACTGAAATACTAATCCAATCCAATCATTATGAACACGGCCAGATAAGGCTCATTGAATTTAATAATGTGGAACAGGAAATCATGCGCTCGTCTCAACAACCCTGGGATGTTGGTGGCATTATGGACATTAATCTGCGCGTACACGATGTACAGCAAAATTTTGATACTCTGAGAAATATGGGCTGGCATGGACTCAGCGACCCTCTACTTCAAGTAATGGGTCCATTTAAATTGTACGACGTATTGATGAGAGGTTTGGACGATACGATCATCGCTTTTACGCATAGACTCGAACCGCCGATGGAATTGACTGCGCCAATTAATCTTCCTACACATGTCTATAAAACATCCATCACTGTAGACGACTTAGCGAAGTCCAGATCGTTTTATGAAGACATACTTGGCTGTGAAATTTTGACAGAATATGCGGTCAAAAAAGATTCACCACAGGAAAACATGTTTGGACTACCACACAATCTTGCAGATAAAGTAAGCTGCAATGCGATTATATATTCCATCCACGGTGGTAGAGATGTCGATTTTCAAATTGTTCAATTTGACGGAGTTACAGGAAAAGATTTCACAGAAAAAATCAAAGCTCCGAATATCGGATTCCTAAATTACCGAGTTGAATTAACAGGTATAAAATCGTACCACGAAAAAATAATAAAAGACGGAGGTCAGCCTACCCCGCTCTCGAAAGCGATTATTCAACCATACGGAGAAGTACAATTATTTTCCATCCGTAGTCCATGCAATGCACACTTTGAATTTTTTGAATCTATTTGAGATCTTATGAGGCAATTCATTCATATACCCATTTTCTGATTTTAATAATAACATGCAAAAACCATAAAGTACAAAACATGGAACAAGGCACTCACTATAAACGCATATCAATTGTTGTTTCTGACATAGAGCAGTCTTTGCAAATTTATCGTGACATTCTAGGATTTACTGTCCACTCCATCGAAGATTCAGATCCGGACTCGTATTCCTACCCTGTTTTTCAATTACCAAAAGAAGCTACCATTAGATTTTGCACATTAGACAGTCCAGACCAAGTGAGAACATTAGCATTGACAGAAGTAAAAGGAATCGAATTGCCCAAAGAGAGACATCCACATATGTCCGCTTCCGTCATACGCGTTAATGGAATTGAAAACGTGCTTAGCCAGATTGAAGGATTAGGTCTTTCATTTACTGAACCTAAAATTGATACCAACTCTAATGGCGATATTTTCAAAGAGCAAGCCTTTGTAGATTTTGATGGGCATCTTATTGTTCTATACGAACTCATTAAACAATAATTAGACAATGATTAAACCTACAAGAAGACAATTCTTATCGACACTTGCCGCTGGCACTTTAGTAGCAGGCTGTGGGAACCCTGAGTCCATAAATAAATCCAAATCCTTAGTCTCCAATATTCATCAACATACAGACAAGATATTCGATGTTATTATCATAGGTGCAGGTCTATCTGGATTAATGGCAGCAATGACTCTTGAAGAAAACGGGTATAAAGTACTTGTCTTAGAAGGAAGAAATCGAATTGGCGGACGTGTATATACTTTGATGGATGTCCCTGGTAAACCTGAAGCAGCTGGCGAGTATATCGGAGCCAACTACGCTCGGATGATCAACACCATTAAAAAACTTGGTCTCGACATGTACAACCCAGAGTCGAATGGCATAGATCGACCTTGGATGTACCACATAAATGGACAAAATATAGACGCAAAGTCGTGGGAATCTCACGCTTTAAATCCACTAGAAGGAGAAGATCGCCAATTACTCCCTCACCGCTACTTATCCCGATTATCAAACAGAGACAATCCTTTAGCCGACAAACCACTTAATGCGTGGCTAACAAAGGAGATGCATCAATACGATATTCCTCATGACCAATACCTAAGAGCAAAAGGACTCAATGAAGAAACCATACGTTTGATGAATGTTGTCATTCATTCTGGTGGGATAGAAAACACGAGTGCAATTAATGAATTGAGGCGGTATCATGTGATGGATTGGAATTCGAAAATGGCATTTCCAGATGGGAAATCATGGAAAATGGTCAGGGGAGGTAATTCCTTATTACCAATAAAAATGGCAGAGAGTTTAGATAACGAGGTACTTCTAAATAAAACGGTTGTTGGTTTTTCTGATAACGGCAATCAAGTTGACATACAATGCGCAGATACAAGTAGATACAAAGCCAAACAAGTGGTCTGTAGCATTCCAATATCTGTACTGAGAAATGTCATTTTTGAGCCAAGCATCAAGGGTATCCAGAAAGAAGCGATTGATCAAATTGACTATGGTTTGTCAATGCAAGCACACTTCCTTGTCAAAGAAGCATTCTGGGAAAAAGATGGTAATGATCCCAATATGTGGACTGACAGCCCTATAGAGAGACTGGGAGTTCGGACAAAGAAACACAAAGATGATCCTGAATCTTGTGTCGTATTCGTCAATGGACCTGAGTCCCTAAAATTCAGGTTGATGTCTGATGAACAAGTATTTGACTACGTCGAAGCTGAACTTGCGAAAATACGTCCTTCTACCAAAGGCACGCTTGAACGCCTCATGATTCAATCTTGTGAAAGAGACATACATGGCGCAGGCGATTGGGTATATTGGCAGCCTGGTCAGGTAAAAAAGTTTGGAAACAATATGCGACATAAACATGGTAACATTCATTTCTGTGGCGAACACACAGCTATCATGGAACGTGGAATGGAAGGCGCTTTTGAATCTGGCGAACGAGCTGCTCTAGACATAATTTTTAATTCTTAGAGATGAAAATACTAACAATAGTAAATTGTTTTCTGATACTATTTACGAGTAGTTCAGCACAAAAATCTGACCCATACGCAAGAGATCTGGTACAGATAGTCCAATGGTTTGAAGGAGAATTTGACAATGACTCTCAAATATGGTTTGAGTCCCGAAGCGATTGGAGAGGGACAGAAACTGAAAAACATGAACGTCAACATATTGTCCATACTAAAATAAATGCTCCACAAATTGGTGAATATGTTTTCTATGTAAAAAAATACATGAACGATAATCCAGAAGCCATCACACAACAACAGCTTGTCAGTTTTAAAACTAAGCAAGATATAGCAGGCATTGTCATGGAGCAATACCAATTAAATGAAGCCAATGTCATTCAAATTGAAAACATCATTACAGATGATGTTATTCAATTAAATATTGACGACATAAATATACTTGATGGTTGTGAGGTTATTTTTAACAGGCAGGGAGATCAATTTCACGGAGAAATAAAAGATAAAACTTGCCAATTCAGTTCTGGTGATGAATTAACATACACAGAACTTATAGCAATATTATCCGAATCAAAATATTGGTACCTAGACCGCCTTAAGCTACTTTCTACTGGTGAAATTTTTCAAGGACAGACACATGACATTCCATTTAAAATGAGAAAAGCTACAATGTATTCCTGCGACGTCAGCTATTATGAAAAAGGCTATTATGGTGGAAGCGAAAAAGATAAAAAATACGAGAATGTAATTATTCATAATCAAGGTGGCAAAGAATGGTTTTACAATCCAATAAATCAAAAAACATATGGCCTTCAATTGAGAGAAAAAGAATATCCGTTTTATTCAGAAGGCGCTGATTTTTTCATGATGCGTTTTATAGAAAAAGGTCAGAATCGATCAGAAGTCATTGTCACATCAGAACCATATGTGGATAAACTCTCCTTCTCTTTAGGTTGGGCTTCTGGCGCTTGTTACAAACAATGAAAATAATGAAGTATTCCATATTAGCATGTATTTTATTATTACTCCTTGCGTGTCAAAACAATACAGACAAACAGGGAGAAGATGCACAACCAATAGACCAACTTACTGATTTAGCAGAATCAGAAGTGGTAACTGCAAGTCAAAAATCAGAAGGCGAAAAATTATTTTTACTTTGTGCTGCATGCCATAGTTTGAAAAAAGAGGAACCACATAAAGTCGGGCCAAATTTGCATCAAGTATTCGGCAGTACAGCAGCCTCAAAAGAAGGATTTACTTATTCTGAAGCACTAAAAAAATCCAATATTGTTTGGGATACAGAAACGATGAGGCAATGGATAGAAAACCCAACTGATATGATCGCAGGGACGTCTATGGCTTTTATTGGAATAAAGGAAACTCAAAAACAAGATGCTTTAATCACGTACATAAAAAAAATGACAGAGTAATTATTAATGAAAGACGGTTATCATTTAGAAGGTAGTTACAATAACTTTCTCCAGTTTTGGAAAGAAAACACTGAAGAAGTACTCCATCGGGAACAAGTAAAATCACCTCATCCGAATATTCATTTGGCAATAAAGAAAAAAGGAGTAGACAATTATATACTTACCACATCAGAGGGCAGAGACGAGAATAATAAAATTGCTGAACACTTACTTACCAAGAATGGGGATAACTTCTTCATGGATGGAGCAGAGTTAATATATGATCCAGAGTCTTTCAGTTTAAAATCCGAACATGGAGAAATTATTATCAGTAATGATGCTATTCATTGGAAGGGATACAGTTTATCAGATTTCGATTGTACCGATTATTATATTTTAAAAAAGAGTCGTTTGTTTTCAGGCTGGATTCAATATCCTCCAGATATCGAAAAGCCAGATGACTTAATAGATTTGCGTGATCTTAACATTCATGATCAGGGAGGAATTGTGGAATTTAATCATGAATCCACATACTATACCGTAGAACTGGTACAGTTAGTGTATGCACATTCAATTGAAATAATGAAGTTGGCTATATACGATTGTCCAACGTCAGCATTAACAATTCATCGAAAAGCAATAAGCTATACATGGGTTAATCCAAGCGCCTCTAGAATTGGGCTCAATCTCAGAAACATAATTACTGGCTGGACGTTAAAAGAACCCGGCTATATAAATTCGAATAATTTAAATAAAACATAAGCTATGAACATAAGAGAAAAGGCTCCCACATTTAATTTGGTGACTACCGACATGAAAACTATTTCAAATGAAAAATACAAAGGCAAAAATGTTGTATTACTCTTTTTTCCACTCGCATTTACAAGCGTGTGTACATAAGAAATGTGTGTTGCCAATGACGACATGAATCAATACAGTGACTTGAACGCAGAAGTAATCGGGATATCTGTGGATTCTCCATTTGTACTGCAGAAATTTGGTACGGAAAATAATATTGGATTCACCTTAGCTTCAGACTTTAACAGGACGGTAAGCAAAGCCTACGACACCTTATTCGAAGATGATTTTATGGGTTTGACTGGTTTTTCAAAACGCTCAGCTTATGTCATAGATGGTGCTGGTAATTTACAATATAAAGAAACAACTGATGGTAAGAGCTTACCTGATTTTGCAAAAATAAAAGAAGTGTTAAAATCCTTGTCTGCTTAATGCTGATTTCATTAGATCCTTTATCAACA
>CALLFA010000061.1 GCA_937997635.1 uncultured Saprospiraceae bacterium
TTTTATGCCGAAATGGATGCTTTTGGGAAGCATTTGTCAAGCCAAGATAAAAGCGGTTAATATTATAGATAATACATGAAATCGTCTATTTTACACACGAAAGAAAAAGTATCTAATGTCGAAAACACTTGATAATCAGCCGCAATTGTGGGGGCATCCCATAGGCTTGTACGTATTATTTTTCACAGAAATGTGGGAACGATTCTCTTACTATGGTATGCGGGCCATTCTCGTACTTTACATAACTGCCAAAACATTGGATGAAAATCCTGGTATGGGATGGACAGATCCTGAAGCATTAGCACTTTATGGTTGGTATACGATGCTCGTCTACGTGGCTTCCATCCCAGGGGGACTAATTGCCGATAAATTAATAGGCCAGAAAAAGGCAGTACTGTACGGAGGATGGACACTTGTCATAGGGCATACAGTATTAGCCATCACTCAAGATTGGGCATTTTATACAGGATTAGCATTAATCATAGCAGGTGTTGGAATGTTGAAACCAAACATTTCTACAATGGTCGGTGGCTTGTATAAACAAGGAGATGAAAGAAGAGATAAAGGTTTTACCATCTTTTATATTGGTATAAATATAGGCGCTTTTCTTTCCAGTCTCATTGTCGGTTATGTTGGAGAAACAATAGGATGGCACTATGGCTTTGGACTTGCTGGCATCGGCATGTTATTGGGAATGTTGGTGTATCAATGGGGCCAAAAATATCTTCTGCCAGTTGGAAATTTTATCGGTGATATGGATAATCCTGATCGCTCTGCAAAAGATAAACCTCTCACGAAAATTGAAAAAGATAGGATGTTGGTGATGTTCTTATCCTTCTTTTTAATCATTGTATTCTGGGGTGCATTCGAACAAGCAGGTGGATTGATGAATTTGTATGCAAATGATAAAACAGATAGAATGCTAGGTGGCTTTGAAGTCCCTGCTTCATGGTTTCAATCTGTCAATGCTTTTTTCATAATTACATTAGGTACAGCAGTTGCCGCATTCTGGTACAAATGGAAAATGAAAGGACGAGAAGGTTCTTCTCTATTCAAAATGGCTATCGGTATTATCATCATGGGTCTTGGATTTATGTTCATGCGTTTTGCATCACAAGAATTTGAATCGACTGGATCATCTGCAATGTATTGGTTGGTCCTTGCCTATTTATTCCATACGATTGGTGAATTATGTGCCTCGCCCGTTGCTCTGTCTTTTATAACTAAACTAGCGCCAGTAAAATATGCTTCATTTATGATGGGTGCTTATTTTGCAGCAACTGGATTTGGCAATAAACTAGCAGGTCTCTTAGGCGAAGCAGCTGCAGATGCAGGAGAAAAAGCCATTTTTACAGGAATTGTTGTTTTCACCGTTGCAGTTGGATTGATTGTCTTAGCATTATTAAAACCATTAAAACGATTAACCCACGGTGCAGAAGATCTCGTTTTAGATGATAACGATGAAGCAGAAGGCTTCGAATTAGCATAACAATAATTACACAATTAACTATATGAGTCAGTCAACAGGAGTAGAAATTAAGCCAGAAGTCATGGGGCATCCGTCTCAGTTGTTCATTTTGTTTTTTACTGAGATGTGGGAACGGTTTTCATACTATGGGATGAGAGCGATTTTAGTTATTTTCTTAACTGGTGTCATTACTGGCGACAATCCTGGCTGGGGTTGGTCTAGTGAAGATGCCTTACACCTACTTAGTATATATGCATCATTAGTTTATTTAACACCAATTATCGGTGGTTGGCTTGCGGACAATAAAATCGGTTATCGATTAGCTGTTGTTATTGGAGCACTTCTGATGACACTAGGACATGCTTCTATGGCCTTAGAGACCCCCATGTCTCTATATATCGGGATCGCCTTATTGATCGCAGGCAATGGATTTTTTAAACCGAATATGACCTCTATCATATCTAAAATGTATGATGGACACAATGAAAAAAAAGATGGTGCTTATAATATCTTTTACATGGGTGTAAATGCTGGTGCTTTCCTTGGAATAATGCTTTGTGGATGGGTCGGAGAACGAATTGGCTGGTCATACGGTTTTGGCTTGGCAGGTATTTTCATGTTCTTAGGAATGTTACAGTTCTATTTTTCTCAATCCATGTTTGGAAATATTGGAGATAAACCTACGCACAGTATAAAGGCAAAAGAGGAAGAATTAAAAAACGAAGGGGTTGTTTTAAATCACTTTACAATAGTTGATTACATTTTGACAACTGTCTTTGCTATGTCAGCAGTGGCGTTCATCTTTACCGATAATGTGACTGCTTCTATTGCTGCATTAATCTCTTTCGTGCTCTTACTTGCTACTAGAATTCCTAGATATGTGAAGATTGAAAGAGATCGATTATTAGCCTTTATGATTTTTTGCATATTTACAATTGTATTTTGGGCAGCGTTCGAACAAGCAGCAGGTTCCTTGCCCATCTATACACGAGATTTTACAAATAGAATTTTAGAAGGAGGTGCATCGACAACTTTTAAGATAGTTGATTTATTAGTTACAGTAATTCCACTTGGAATTATTACATACGTGTTGATTTCCCTCTTCCGAAAAACGTTTAGCCGGATTGCATTATCTAACATTATTTTAGGTGTGAGTTTTATAATAATCTGGGGAATAGTGTCTTACAAATTATACTTAGATTTTCAAACGGAAGGAACAGAAGTTCCAGTGACTTGGTTTGCAATATTAAATTCACTCTACATTATCATTTTTGCCCCCTTGTTCACTAAATGGTGGGACAGTAAATATAATCCTCCTGCGTCGGTGAAATATTTCTTAGGACTAGCGCTTCTAGGTGTCGGATTTGGATTTCTTGCAATGGGAGCTTGGAGTGTACCTTCTGGAGCTGAGTCAGCTAAATTAAGTATGGTATGGTTAGTTCTCGCCTACTTATTCCATACCTTAGGCGAGCTTTGTTTGTCACCAATGGGATTATCTTATTTAAGTAAATTAATACCTACACGGATGATTGCATTTATGTTTGGTGTATATTATCTGGCGATTGCGATTGGTAACAAACTGGCTCACTACATTGGTGGAGATATCGAAAAAATTACCGCCGAATATAGTCTGTCTACCTTCTTTTTAATTTTTACGATTGTGCCAATAGGTTTAGGATTTATTTCACTTCTATGTCATCCATTATTGAAGAGATTAATGCACGGGGTAAAATAAGGGGATTGTATGCGCTTGCCATCACATTGGCTGGTTTGGTGTGATTGAAATCGAGAGATGACTGAATGAAGTCAATCAAAAGATTGACCAAAGGTCCCATATGGACCTTTGATGCAGGAACCAAGACCTCAGCGTCTCGGCTATGATTCGTGTCCTAGATCGAGAGTTACGGACCTGTGAGCCTTTGGCTTAGACCTTCGATTCAGGTATCTTCCATTAACAATTTATGTATGGGTCAACTGACATTACTAATACTCTCACGGGTCCGTACCTAGACCTTCGATTCAGGTATCTTCCATTAGCAATTTTTGTATGGTACGCTGACATTACTTGCTGTAAATGAAATCGAGAGGTACAGAGACCTTCGATTCCTTCCGGAAGCAATCATTGACTAGCTACTGGCACGGGCAAATGTTTTATACAAAAGTTACATTTTAGTACGAGTACTGAGGCAAAGGTCTCCGTACCTATTGCCGTCACATTGACTGGTTTCAACGAGAACTGAGGCAAAGGTCTCCGTACCGTCTCCGTACCTCATGCCGTAATTTGGTCTAAGCAAACGCTCACTGGCCAGTAGCTGAAGACGTCTCGCCTCAGCAAAAAGAATATCACCTAGGTATCTTAATGTGATACGTATTTTTCTTAACCGTCAATTTATCATCCACCAACCATGGATTGTATACTTTCAACATCCTATACGATATCCCTTTTTCTTTGGCAAATTTTGCCCAACTTGCTACGGAT
>CALLFA010000062.1 GCA_937997635.1 uncultured Saprospiraceae bacterium
TTGCATTAGCTTAGTCGCAAAATAATATGTCTGCACTTTCCCTACCCTACGCGATGGCTTGATGATCATAGACACTTGCTTTATTATAAACTCCTAATTCTGTTAGTTCTGAAGAGACAGCTTTTAGATTTTCCATGATGGTTTCGTACTGACTAACATCGTCAAATTCGAGATCCAAATAAAAATAGTATTCGTTTACTTTTCCTAATACTGGATACGATTGCAGCTTGCTGATATTTGAATTGTTGTCGGCAATAATTTGAAGGGCTTTTAAGAGACACCCTGGCTTATCCAATACACGCAAGTAGATAGAGGCTTTATTGAATATGCCTTGTGGTATAGGTTGTTCTCCATTTTGAAGTATAAAAAATCTTGTATAATTTATCTTTGACGTCTCGATGCTTTCCGCTAAAATATTAAGGTCATAAATTTTAGCTGCTGCTTTACTGGCAATGGCACCTCTGGTTGCTTTTCCCTGTTCAGCTACTCGCTTTGCTGATAAAGCAGTGTCTTCGCTCTTAACCAATTTGATGTTATAATCACTGAAAAAATCCAGGCACTGATTGATGGCCATTGGATGTGAACTCACTTGTTTGAGATCTTCAATCTTGACACCAGGCAGAGCCATGAGATTATGTTTGATTCTTAAGTACACCTCTCCAAGCACTCTAAATTTACGTTCTCTTAAAATCCTATAATTTTGTAGAATACTACCTGCTATAGAATTTTCGATAGCCATAATGGCCAAATGCTCTTGCCCTTGTGTAGACAACAAGTCTGCCAAAGCATCAAAGGAATCACTCGGCACTGTCTGCAGATCTTCCCTTCTAAAATACTTTTGCGCTGCTTCCTCATGAAAGCATCCCTTGTATCCTTGGATGATAATTTTATTTGCGTACTTCATAGTCAAAAAAAAAGAGCCCTTATTTGTAGATAAGGACTCTTTGTATCTTTTGCTAATAACAACAAAAATAGGTCCTATCCCCTTTCGCTAAAAAAGAAATAGAAATAAAATCTGCTGCTAAAAGAATATGTTTTCATAATGATGAGATCAAATCTATGGTATAATTGTGAGTTATCAAACTGTTTTGGGGAATAATTAAGGCTGGGGCAGCTTTTCACGCGCGTCGCTTGTTGGGTCGGCTGGCGCCTTGTTGGGTCGGCTGGCGCCTTGTTGGGTCGGCTGGCGCCTTGTTGGGTCGGCTGGCGCCTTGTTGGGTGTTAGCAGGCTCATTCGTTCGGATGTTAGCGTATTGTAGCGTCGAATTTATTCGATGAATTGTCAAAGCTTTTTTTGAATGATTAAATAAACTAACTCTTTTTAAACGTATAAAGCACTAAAAATGAATATAGCGGATGTTCGAAAAGCCAGCCGACGGACATGTTGCTTCTAGGGTCAGCCCACGCCTGTTCGCGTATTGAGTACCGTCGAATTCATTCGATGAATTGTCACAGCTTTTATTGAATGGATAAATGATCAAACCTTTGAATTGAAAAGCCGCAAAAAGCAATCACTGCGAACACCCAAAAAGTGAGCATAGCGAACACCCTAAAAGCAAGACTGCCAGCACCCATAAACCGATAAGCCCACAAGAGCACCTATTCTTAAAAATTTCTAAAAGTCCACTAACTACATATCTATCAGACATCCATTTCGTTATAACATCATGCGTACATATCTGATTTTCTTCATACTCTGCTTTTCTCAATTGCTTCTTGGTCAGTCGGAAGACAATATCTTAAAAGCCATAAATGAGATCAGAGAAGCTGGCTGTCGCTGCGGTGATGACTATATGAAGGCAGTTGACCCATTAGAATGGAACAATAAATTAGAAAAATCCGCACAATCTTATGCAAAATACCTGAAGCGTACGGGTAGGTTTTCACATAAGTCTGCTGATGGTAAAGATGTTGGTGACAGGATTGAAGCAGTTGGATACAATTGGATGTTGGTTGGAGAAAACATTGCAGAGGGACAAAAGAATCTAGCTGAAGCCATTGAGGATTGGATGGAAAGTCCAAGTCATTGTACGATGATTATGAATCCCGATATGACAGAAATGGGTTTAGGGAGATCAGGAGATCATTGGGTGCAGCACTTTGGGAAGCCGATGCCTGATAATGTGCGGGTGAAAAAGAGGTAGTTATTGAAGTGCGAGTGTCAAGTGCAAGTGCAAGTACAAGTGCAAGTGTCAAGTTCAAGTACAAGTGTCAAGCGAAAACTACAGGCTATTTATCTGATTCACTTTGGGATTTGCCATATCAAATGAAGATCCATCAGCAAGAGCCACTTTCACACCTTTTATACCATCAGAATCTCCTAAACCGAATGTTAATGTGGCCGTCTGGTCACTTGCCAATCCTTCACCAATGACATAGGTGTCCGTCAATGACTGACCATCAGATTTAGTTACTGTGACAATAGCACCAGCATACTTTGCATTTTCTGGTAATCGAACTGCTATAAAGTTTGCATCTCCTCCTCTATTTATATGTGCTTTTACAGGACCGCTTATATTAGTGAAAACAAGATCTGGATAACCATCTTGATTGAAATCACTTGTCAATGGTGTGATCCCATAATTTTTATTGATCACCTTAGCTTGATCTTCTACAGCTGCAAACGTACCATCAGGTCTTTGTACCAAAAATCTCCCAGGTAACTTAAATAATTTATGTGGTGGGAACGCAACATAATTTTCTGACACCACTAAATCTTGTCGGCCATCTAAATTAAAGTCTTCAAAAATAGCACCCCATGAAAATTCGAAATCTGCTACTTTGGTTTCCTTTGCTGCATCTGTGAAATTGAAATTGCCGTTGTTTTTAAATAATAACCAATCACTCACATATTCATCTTCTTTGTCTAAATCACCTCGTGCCAAAAACGTTGGGACTGACGACCCAGTATTAGAAAAGAAGAAATCTATATTGCCATCATTATTGTAATCGCCTACTGCTATACCCATCGGATAAGCATATTTTCCGGTTGTAGGATTCGTCTTTTTTGTAAATGATTTACCCCCTTCATTTTTATATGTTCGGACCTCTCCAGTATCGTGTGCTACAACTAAATCTAAAAAAGAATCTTTATCGACATCCACAAATACGGCGCAAAAAGTATTGTGGACATAAGTCAATCCGTAGGCGTCAGTTGCATCTGTGAATGTATTGTCGCCATTGTTCAACATCAACAAACTACTACCGCCATAATTGAAATCTTTGAATATTGTCTGGCCTTCCATTTTATCTAACTTGATGTATCCACTCACAAACATATCTGCATCCCCATCCTGGTCTATATCTCCTAGAGTAAGGGAGGCAGGTACCGTTTTATCATTAACAGGCACTGCAATTTTATTTGCTCCAAATCCATTTGCTGTATTTCTATACCACAACACTCCATAGTCTCCCGAAAGCAATAAGTCTGTACGTCCATCATTATCCAAATCAAAAGAGACTGCGCCCAATGTTTTGGTATTTGATGGTTTAGGCGGGAGATTGATGTCCATTTTAACAAAATCACCATCGCTATATTTATAAATGGCATCATCGTCGTCAATACCACCAGCTATAAACACTTCATCTACACCATCACCATCAACATCGATTAAGGCAGAGCCTACTAAAGGTAATGACCGTTTGCCATCGAATTTATTTTCAAATGGAAAGGAAGCTTTATCAAATACTGGTATTTCTTCTTTAGGTACAGAATAATCACAACTGTGAAATTTCTTTCCAAAATCATCGTCTGGAAGATCCTCAGTTGCACACGTTCCAGAAAACTTACCCCATGTTGTTGAAGTATATGGATCCTTAGCATCAGATTTAAAGAAAAATAATGCTGCTATAATTAGTAATACTATAATCGCTAACAATAATAAACCAAGCTTTTTCATTTATTGATTCGTATTTGTTTTTAAAAATAAGAACATCAACCCAAAAAATATGAAGTGAGTGACATTCATGGCTATCGGTGCTATATGATTACCTAGTGCTGGAAACCAAAGTAGACTCGAAATTACTATAATTAATAATATAATGGGATTAAAAATAGCAAGCCACTTAGGGAGACCAATATTATTTTTTAAAATCAACATGACATAAACTATAGACACAATAGCGACTAACACACGCAATGCCCACACCAAGACCTGGTAATGTTCTTCATAAGATTGCAAATAAAAATCAAAGTCTGCTGTCCCTGCACTTCGTTGCAATACTTCTGCCCCAAAATATCTCGATGAGACCCAGACGCCACCAATGGAAAAAGACAATATACCAGCAATTAACAATAGTCTCGATAATAAAGGGCTTGTCGAAAAGAATATTTTTTTCAACCCATAATAACCAGCAAAGTAAAGTGGCGCTCCAAAAACCACAAAAAAATGTCCAGTAGAAGCTCGTCCTAATGGCACATCATTTAACATTGATATTTCTCCTCCAGGACCTGTTGGTAGATAGTGTAGCAGATATTCGCCAACACCTACGACAATTGAAGCCAATATCCCGATTAACAATAATTGTTTGTTGGTTAATTGCATTGCGTATTTAAAACTAAATTATTCAATAAAATGTTTTTGACTTATCAACTATATACGCTGGTGTATGTATTTGAGTATTAATATTATCGAACAAAAAACAAAACTGATGTAACACATTGGAATGCCTCCTGATGTTCGAGGACAAACCTCAATTCCCACAAGTTCTGACACAGTGCCGCTTAATGCCAAGGCAAAAGGAATAAATAAACTCGCAAAAAAAAGTGCGTATCGCCATTTTAACACATGAGCGATTAGGCTCAAGGAGAAAAATATAAACACCAAATAACAAGCAGGTATGGACAATAGTTTGGGACAGACATCTCCCTGTTTGATTTCGTCCATTGACATGTTAAACCCTGATACAGTACCAGCGAGTAAAAACGCAGCAACCAAATAAAAGAGGACTGCTTTCATCTAATATCAAGTCAATAGTGTCACCTGATCCTCTGTGATGTGAATGGCTCTTTCTGGAACGGTACGTGTCGCGATATCACCACTGGCATTTTCCAATCTTAATACACCTCTTGGACAAACGGCAGAACAAACACCACAACCTACACAACTACTTCTCACAATATCTTGACCTTTTTGCGCATAGGATCTGACATCAATCCCCATTTCACAATAAGTACTGCAATTACCACAAGAGATACACTGCCCACCATTGGTCGTAATTCTGAAACGACTTTTAAATTTTTGTACCAAACCTAGATATGCAGCTAAAGGACAGCCAAAGCGACACCATACCCGATTACCCATTAAGGGATAAAAACCAGTACCAACCACACCTGAAAAACCAGCACCGATCAAAAAGCCATACCAGGCTTTCATACTATCACTACTAAGACCAAGTAAGTGGGATTTGCCGGTAAAATAATGGACCAATACAAAGCCTGTCATGACCACAGCAAAGACTAATACACCATGAATAATAAATCGTTCGTATTTCCAAGCACGTAAACTTTTATCTGATAGCTGTCTAAACGGATCACCTAACGTCTCAGCTAATCCACCGCAACCACAAACCCAACTGCAATACCATCTCTTCCCAAAAAAGTATGTGATAACAGGTACTCCGATAACAATTAAAATAATACCCCACACCAGCATAAAAATACCAAGGCCTCCACTAGACATCAAATTATCAATATTGTACTTGAAGAAAAAGCTATAATTTAACGGCCATATATTTTTAAAATCGTAGTAAGGTTGATTTAATCGAACTAAAATTTCTGGTAGTAAAAACGCAATTCCTGTTTGGAAAAACATGACAGACAGAGTACGAATCCGCTGGTATTTATTGTGCTGATATTTGGTCAACATACGCACACCCATGACCACAACAATAAAGCAATACATCAGTCCATATAAAAACCATTGACTAGCAGCATTACCACTAAGTAATTTGCTTATTGGACTCACCATATCAATCCAATTCGTAATGTAGGCAGGAGCCCAATACAATAAAATATAAAAGCCAATGAAATATATACCAGCAATCACACCCAACCAACCAGTATTTATAGGACTGGAATCACGCTGTGGATTATTTTCTTTAGAATCTTGACGATAAAAAACAAAATAACTTATAAGTAATGCCAAAACCACTGTGATAATGGGCCATAAGGCATTACCATCTTTTAAAAACCCAAACAGGATAACTCCAATTATAGTTGGAATTAAAAAGACCATTTTCATATTCCATTTAAGTCCTCTGGTCAGGGAGTGATGATAAATACCATTGTGTTTTATTCCTGGATGCTCAGAAAATTTTGGGATGATAAATAGCAAGCCTCCCAATGAGGCCAATCCAAACGTGAGCAAAAAGAACAACCAAGGTTTATTTTGTACAGGACCTCGTGCAGTACCTGACACCATAGAATTGGTATAACTTCCTATCCAGCCATCTCCGATTCTATAATCCCATTCGGATACACCGTCAGGAAGACTTGTCTCAGCCTTTGTCTCCAGATTTTTCTGAGCAGCTTTAATGACAGATTTTACTTTAGAAATAAATGCAACACCACCTATTTTACTATCGAACAAGCCAGCGTCTTGCCCAGCTTCTATTATCGCTTCTTTGTGATATTGATTATCTATGTTGATATCATTAGGTGCTAATTCGTGATGTCCAATACCGAGAATTGCTGTAAAAATCAACAATGCAATTATAAACATCCCTATTCCTATATATTGTATGACTTTCATGATTCTACTACTTTAAAAATGATAAGACTTTAGAAAGTCCACGTTTGGTTTTTAAGCTAATGTTTTTACTTTCTGTTTGATTGTAAACGTTGATGATGTTTGACTCGAACTCTTCATAAAATTCAGGGTCAAAATTCGCAAGACCTAAATTTTGTAATACTTCTTCTATATGTGTGTTGTCAAGTATCCATTTTTTACACACTTCATGTCTGTATCTGATACCAAATAAATTAAACCCTTTGACCGTGTAGTCGTCGACATGGTAATTGATACGGATAGACTTATCACCATCTGGGTGCTGCCAATAAATGGTTTTCAAATGTTCTGGTAACTTACCTGGCACTTCACCATAGACTTGATATTCTATATCGATAAATTTTGCACTGTTGAACCATAGTCCTGGATCATAGGCAACAGGTTTGCCGACAATGTTATATGCTACGGTCTCCCCCATCATACGCCCTGTATACCAAATGGCTTCTACACCTCTACGTCCAGGTTTGACGTCTGTCTGTTCTGCACAATCACCAATAGCATAAACGTCAGGCATGTTCGTCTCTAAGTGGCTATTGACTTGGATTCCACGGCCGATATTAAGGCCTGATTCCTTTAACCAGCCAACATTTGGGCTTACACCTGCGGTCAAGCCTACGTATCCACAAGGGATTTCTTCCCCGGTTTCTTTAACGATGACTGATTTTGCTTTCCCATTACCGTCATCTTTGATCTCTCCAAGATTGACCCCTAATCTCAAGTCGATATCACTATCTAAAATGTGTTGACTGATCATTTGTGACTCTTCAAGTGGCAATACATTATCCCAATAACTTTGTTCTCTGACCAACATTGTCACTGGAATGTGTCTGGAATGAAACATTTCTGCCATTTCAATACCAATAAGCCCACCACCACAGATGACTGCTCGCTTCAATCCTTGACTGTGTTTTTCCATTTTCTCTAGATCCTGAAACGAATATAAACCTCCAACAGCATCTAGGTCTTGGCCTGGCCAGCCAAACATATTAGACTTAGAGCCAAGTGCTAGGACGAGCTTATCATAACTGATTGTTTTGCCCGATCGCAAAGTCAACTGTTTACTGTCGAAACCGATGGCATCAACATGATCATTGACCAGATTAATTCTATTCTTTTTCCAAAACCAGTCTTCATATGGCTTAGTATCCTCATAGCGCATGTGCCCCATATATATATACATGAGTGCCGTACGGCTAAAAAAATGATCTGTTTCCGAAGAGATTACTGTAATGGTATGGTCACTTAATTTTCGAACCCAGCGTGCTGCTGAAATCCCAGAAATACCATTACCGATAATGACAATATTACTCACGTTTTCATTGGTTTTGTGGTGTTGAATATACGCATAAAACAAAGGCGTTGATTTTGAATTCTCTAACCAATTGCTTTAAAGCGTCAATAAACAAATAGTTTTGCATATTTAAAAGAAGTACTCTTGGAAAATAAATGTGTACCTCTAGTCTATAACAGCTTTAATTAATCGCGGAAGATAGAACTGCAATTCAGTTTTCTGTCTCAATTTAAAAGTAAGACAGAAATAGGAGAAACAACATTTACAAGCACAATTAATGTCAAATTAAAACGCTCGATGTGAAGTCTAGTTCAGACTTTATTATATGTTTAACACACTTCGGGAACCTATGGAAGGAGTTAATTTCGTCTGTGTTGGAAATAACCCAGCTCCAAAAAACCCAAAAAGAACACATATTTATAATCGTCATATCAGAATATATAAATACATAATAATCTGATTTTCAACATAATATGACATTCATATGATGAAAATCTTTTATCAGTTCCTGCTAGATATATAAAATACCGTCATACTTCACCTCTCTAAGCATAGCATTTGCAATACCGTATGTATTAAATCTCTTTGTAATTCGTGACTCCCGGATTCAAGAGAATGATTTTAATCGAATCGAATTATTTATAAATTAAACTCAAGCTTTATGACAACATCAGCGTTTACAGAAAACCTTAGATGCTACATTGTTGCGACTACATTACTTCTATTACCGACATTAATCTTATGCCAAGATTGTCCTGCAATAGCATGTAATGACAACATCCAAATTTCTCTGGATCAGGATTGTGATTTTCTACTCAATGCGGATTTCTTCATAGAAGGAGATACGCTTTCTCAGAAGATTGATCCAGCAGCTAACTTTTTGTTATCCATTTCCTCTTTAGAGATAAGCGACCTACCACTAGACAATTTAGGTTCAGTTTCTGAAGGATGGAATAGTGACAGGTTATTTGGTTCGCATCTTTACAAAATTGAAAATGACTGTAGAAACAGTTGTTGGGGAACAGTGCTCATCGAAAGTAAGGTTCCACCTCGGATCGTTAATGATCCATTGACAATTTACAATTTCAATTGTTCCGAAATTCATGATGTATTGGATAATGACTGGTATACTGGCAGTTTAGGGCTCAACCCTGAATTGAGTAAAACCTGTGAAAATTTCAATTATAACATCTATTATAAGGACGCATTTAATCAATTGCCAAACTGTGCTGATAATTCGCAGAGTACCTTTGCATCATCCATAAACAGATCCATCACAGACGATATAGAAGACGATCTGTTGTTGATGGAAGACATGCATGTTGACAACAATGATGTTCCTCTCAACAATTTCAATGGTAGTGCCAGTGATGAATGGCGTGCTGATTTGCATGTAGCGCCTTCCATTGAAGATTGTAATTTAATGCTAAACATTGACAGTCATCTTACCTATCTCATTACAAAAATTGACGGTACATATGATTGGCTTTTTGCAGAATTAGAGGTCTATAGCTATACGGTGACCAATGGGCTATTGGTAGCAGAAAGAATCACTTCATTCCCTGCCCCTATCGAACCGAACACGCAAATATTAGTGAAAGCTTCTCATCCAAATGCTGAAGGGACATATTCTCTAGACTTTTCTGGAGATTGTTTTGGGGGTGTTGAAAACAATACTTGTATACGTGAGTGGTTTATCAGCAGTATGGATCATGGTGTTAGAACAGAAGAATTAATTCTTACACAAACATTTAAATTTGACGCCTTAGATTTAGAAACTGTGTCTTGTGCCGCATCTAATTTTGTCGTTGGATGTGATGTAGATAATCACCCAGATTCAATTTTTAATTATTTTAAAGAAAATGTATCCGACTCTGCAGCGATCGTTAACGCCTATCCACATATCGTGACGGGTAAGAGAAAAATAGGTACTGTCAAGTATGATTCTGTTGTGCATGAAGAGATCGTCATCGATACATTTTTAGACAAAGTGTTCCTTGGCGGAGAATGGGTTCTTGTCCCGATCGTAAATAAAGAAACAGTAGAAACAATTATCCAAGTTGAACGAATGGCTAGCGTACCAGTTATCATTCCGTTTAGAGAAGGTACACATAACTGTAATATCGTAGTTGCTAGAGATGATGTAGAAGTACCAATCTGTGGTTATGGAACCAAAGGCTCGCACAAAGTTGTCCGTACTTGGAGCATCATCGATTGGTGTCAAGAAGAGACGAAACACTGCACACAAGTATTTGAAGTTAGAGATGATGAAGCACCAGAATTTAAAATGATGTCAGATTCTCTTACGATAGGCATAGATCCTTGGCAATGTACTGCTACCTTATTCATACCTCCAGTTGATGTGACTGATAAATGTCAATCTGATATTGACTTGAGTACAAATAAAGATATGGAAGTGCGTCTGACTGTTTATGATGCCCATACCAACGAAATTTACGACTCAGAGCGAATCTGGCTAGGAGATGTCACTATATCTTCTGACATCATAAATGCATATGGAGATTATCCTTTAGGTATGGCTCAATTTTTAGAACCAGGTCAATACTGGATATCTTATACTGTGTTGGATGAATGTGGGAATACATCCGATACCCAAAGGTTGAGCTTAGAAGTTGTAGACAATGTACCACCAGTCGCCATTTGTCCAGAAGAGTTAGCTGTAACCCTAATCGCCGATGGTAGTGGTCCAGATGATGCAACTGCTAAAGTGCTTGCTGAAGCATTCGATAATGGCTCACACGACGCTGGATGTAACGATGTGTATTTTAAAGTCATCCGTATGGACGAATTGGAAGCTGCAAATTCTACGGATTTTGGGCTACCGATTGCGTGTCAGGGTCCAGACGCTATTGTTCCTAAAGACTTTGACAAATTTGGGGTTGCTCAAGATTCAACTTGGTTGGTCTATTTTGATGATGAGGTGAAATTCTGTTGTGGTGATGAAAGAGTACTTGTCGTCTTGCGTGTATTCGATCAAGATCCGGGTCCTGGACCAATTAGTCCTTCAGATTTTAAAGGAAGCTTTAACGATTGTATGATTGTTGTCAATCTAAAACATCAAGTTCCGTACTTACGTGATTGTGCCCCAACGAGATATGTTGATTGCAAAGACGATTTACATGACATGTCTTATATGGGAATGCCAAGCTTATTTGCAACGTGTGGCACTCATGGAGTCATGTACAATGATATAGACTATGGAGATCCTTCTTGTAGCGCTGGCAGAATAGAAAGAGAATGGTATCATGACTCAAATTCAAATGGTGTTATTGACAGTGATGATGCTTACTTATGTAGTCAAGATATACACATGACTGCTCAAAAGTTTGACCCAACGACCATTAGATGGCCTGCACATTACACTGGAGATGTTGTCAGAGGTGTAAGAATTGACGCTGATTATGAAGATGTCTGCCATGAAGTGGAAAGTGACGTCAAAATGCCAGCTCCATTCAATTGTTCTGAAGAATTCACATTATGTCAACCAGAATGGATAGAGACAAGCTGTGGCTTAGTCGGCTATAACGTAGTGAGTGATACACTTGATGTTCCTAACTCAGGCGGATGTTCAAAAATAATCAACAGATGGACCATCATTGACTGGTGTAATTATGATGCTAACAGTTCGGGACCAGATAATCCAATATCTAACGACTTTGAGGCTGTCCAAGATTGGTGTGCCGATGAAGGATGTATCGCCACTCAAGAGAATGGTATTTATTTTAGATATAAGAGGACCATTAACAGTGAAGGTGTAGCTACGGCAGCAATCGCCAGAGATGGGTATTACACCTACGATCAGGTGATAAAAATTATTGATACAGAATCACCAGAGATTGATCCATCTGTAACTGTAGAAAGAGATTTGATTGGTTCTGAATGCAATGGCAGCATTACAATCACAAAACACGCAGAAGACAGAGGTTGTATTTCAAGACTTACTTGGGATGTTACCATTATAAATAGCTTCGGAGATATTGTTGCTGAGCATAGAGCATTTGGTAGTGATCTTGTTTGGAATGTAGAAAATATCGCAGCAGGGAAATATTCTGTGAGATATAACATTCACGATGGATGTAACAACATTGCTTATGGTGAAGACACCTATATCGTAAGAGATAATCGTGCCCCTACCCCATATTGTATTTCTGGTGTTTCTACAGCTGTGATGCGAGGCGAAGGTCGGATAACGATTTGGGCAAGTGACTTTGATTTAGGAGCAAACGACAATTGTGATGATAGAAGTAAATTAAGATTTACATTTACAGACACAGCACCAAGTGAAGATCCTGACTTTGATGAATCAACACGTAGTTCGTCTCTTATTTATACATGTGAAGATTTGGAGAGAACAGGCTTGTCAGTGATTGAATTACAAGTATACGTATGGGATACAAATGACAATCGTGATTTTTGTACAGTATCATTACGCATAGATGACAATGGTTCTCATTGCGATGGAGACACACCTCCTCCTCCTGCAGGACAAATGGTAAATATCGCTGGTACTGTGACTACCGCAACGAATGAGATGATTGATGGTGTCGAAGTGACAATAGAAAGTAATTTACCAGGCTTCCCTAAAGAAGTGGAAAGTAATCAAGGAAATTTCTCCTTTGTGTCTAATCCTACAAATGGTGACTATGTATTAAGTGCTGAGAAAGATGACAGTTACTTGAATGGGGTAAGCACACTTGACCTTGTCTTGATTCAACAACACATACTTGGTATTGAGCCATTCAACAATGGTTATACAATCATTGCAGCTGATGCAAGTAATGACCAAGCTGTGTCGGCACTTGACATCATACAGTTGAGACAACTTATTTTGGGCCTATCTAATGAGCTGCCTAATAATTCAAGTTGGAGATTCGTGGAATCAACTGATTTTATCGATCAATCAAATCCATGGCCATTTACTGAAGAAATTAGAATCAATTCACCACGCAATAATATGTTTGATCAAAACTTTGTTGGTGTTAAAATCGGTGATGTCAGTGGAAATGCTATTGCTAACCGTTTACAGAATGCAGAAGTCAGAAGCCAACAGTTGGTAACATTGAATACCGCTGACAGGTTTATAGATAAGGATGAGATAGTTACAGTTACATTTAAAGCAGATGTAGACAACATGACAGGATTCCAGTTAAATATGGATTTGAGCAATGTTGTTGTCCAAAATGTCAAGAGTGAACAGTATGTACTTAATACATCCAACTACTCTATTGTCAATGATGAATTGAGAATTAGTGTACATGAATCAGGTGGAAATTTGATTACACAGGATTTATTTGAAGTAACATTCAAGGCAAAAGAGTCTGGCCTTACTTCTCAACTGTTGCAACTGGCAAATACCATTTCATCAGAAGCATATACGACATCTAATGAAATTACTGCAATCGAGTTAGGCTTTGAAAGCTCGTTGAGTGAGTCTTTGGTTTTACACCAAAACATGCCTAATCCATTTAGCACACAAACAGTTATTCCTTTCGAATTGCAAAAAGACGCTACTGTTGGAATAACAATATTCGATACAACTGGAAAGGTTGTGTATAACCATTCTGGTGCGTACAAAAAAGGATTGAATCAATTAGAAGTAAATAAAGAAGAAGTAGCTACAAATGGCATATTGTACTACCAATTGCAGTCTGAAGGCCAATCATTATCCAAAAAGATGATGATCATTAACTAGGGACTACAATACCTTCAAGTCCTAAAAATAGTGCTGCAAATAGAGCATGAGTTTAATGCTTCCTCTCCTTCAATGGCGAGGAGGCATTTTTCTTTTTCTAATCCCTTATTTGAATTTTCCTCATTAATAAATGGAATGATTTATAACATTTATATGGAGATATTTGAAATGTATTTAAATATGCGCCAAAAAATTGATAATATATTATAATATAAATAAATATGTAGATGATATGTAAGGCACAAGAGGTTATGTTGTAGTCTAAATTGGAGTGCCACGTACATGTTGGGTGCGTATCTTTGAAGTGCAGTTAAAGGTGTTAATTAATTAATAAGGGTCTTCTTGAAATGTCAGGAAGCCCTTTTTTTATACATGTATTTTTACTAATCTATACAGCCTTCAGTAGCAAGAATAACTACAGACCCCTTAGTCACCTCAAAGCCTGCTGCAAGACTTACGTTATTTCGTGCAATCAAATGAACAGTCGAAGAATTGCGGATGCTCACACTACCCTCCGTTCTGACAAAGTTTCGTGAATGCCTGGTCAAATCTTGTGAAATATCATTTCTATATGTAATACTATTCTGACAAGCACATCTTGGACAATGTGGTCCGCCACAATCAACGCCAGTCTCTCCCCCATTCATTATACCATCACCACAAGCAGAAATAATTAATCTAGGACTATTGTTAAAGCATGAATTATTGTTTTCGTCTTCTTCTACTACCGAGTCTTGATAGTCTGCGATCATGCCGACATAGTGTTCGCCTAAAGGAATATTAGGATAATTAGAAAGGCTGAAATTGAAAGATTCCGAACTTGTTTCTCCAGCATTTAGTGAATTAACAAAATCCGAACCAAGAAAGTAATCATTGATTGTAATCTTCTGGTCTAAAGACAGATAGTAGCCTAGCCTGACAGCACTTGATGTTCCATTTCCAACATTCTTTACGATTATATTCGTACCAGAAATATTGGTATTGGTAATGCTTATGGAACCACAATTATCCATGACGATATCAGCAAAACAAGCTGTGCAAGAGCCACCACAATCAACGCCAGTTTCATTACCATTTTGTATACCATCTGAACAAGTTGGGATAGCTAGAAGAGGAGAACTAAAAAAGCAACTGTTATTAAACTCGTCTGACTCATTTCTTAGGTTATTATAGTCCGCAATCATGCCTATATAATAATTTCCTTCTGGCACATTAAGACTACTTAATGTTATTGAAAAACTTTCATTAGAAACAGCACCAGGGCTCAATGCGCTTATATTGTCCGTACCAATTCGAAAATCTGATGTGGTAATCGTCCTATTTGTAGACAAGTAATACCCTAATGTAGCTGATGCACTAGAACTATTTCCAATATTTCTGACTTGGATACCTGAAATAGTTAAGTTGTTTGCTGAAATAACAGCAGTTCCACAGTCTTGGACTGTCAGATCAGGTTCGCAAGCAGCACATCCTGGACCAGAGCCACCGCAATCTATACCTGATTCGTCACCATCCTGAATACCATTCGAACAATAAGAGCAAGATCCATTATCAGAAGTTGCTGTAGGGTCATAATTTTCAGCAGCATCATCCGTGCAACCTTGATTTGGAGGTACATTATATAAGAAATCCACACATTGTATGTCTAGATTACTTACTGACGCATTTGCGCAACAAGATCTTGCAGCCATATTTGCATTAATCACTGTAGGATCCATGTGAGCAAAACCTATGGCATGAGTCAATTCATGAGTGAGTAATAATGTATAATTTGATTCAGAATTACTTCCTGTAAAAACACCACAATTACAAGCGCCTGAACCGTTATTGACAATGACGTAGCCATAACCAGCCCGTGAATATACCGAACCATTATAATTGTGCGTAAAGTTTGTAAAAAAATAAAGGCCACCCAATGCTAGTAAGCCACTACAGCCACTCAGGTTTGGTATTTGATTACAAGGGTCATTAAAAATGATGGCGATAGATCTTTCTCCATTCAAATTGGTATCGACAAAGTTTGTAAAATTTCCATTTACCGCACTATTTCCAGAACAGGATGGACTGTAGTTATTGAAACTTCCAGCTACATTCATCGTTAAGCCTCCATAGTTACTGGTCATGTAATCAACGGCTTGCGTCACTTCATTTCCAATATTGGAACACCCGGAGCCACTACTTTGATAATATATTGGCACTTCTTGAGTGTCCATATTTTGCCATCTCGGTGGTAAGTTGGTCGTTAATAAATTGCAATGCGAAGGTATAGATTTATGTGCCGCAGACTCTACATGTTCGAATTTGTGGGAGACTTTTGCAGCATTAGAATCCCAATGCTTCTTGAAGGACACGACATCCTTCAATTCAGTAATTAATCTATCCGTATTGAATATATGTAAAGGTTCATTTTTTTGTTCCTGGTTCGCAATATTGAGCAAGCCAGGCCGATATAAAGGGACTAGAACAGATTGATCCTCAATTGTTTGTTCTTCAAAGATGTAGTATGACACACAAGCTGTCACCCATTGATCCATATTGTTTTTCCTAAGAAACAAAAGATAGGTTGTGCCTTCACTAAATCGTATTTCTCCAGCAATACTCCTATACTGGCCACTTTTGATTTCACTAAAATAGCGTACAGGGACACTTGCTATTTTCTCACCTTTTATGGTCTGAAGGACAGTAAAATTTTGAAAATAGGTCTGATTGGTATCGTCTTCAGTGATCGTGATGTCCTTTGCTGTTGCAAGCACAATGGCATCAGCTGCATAACTGAGATGACCTAAATCTTTGAAAGGTGCTATGGTAGTTGCAGATAGATGTGTCGCCAGGAAAGTTAAAGTTGTTGCTAAAAGAAATATTCTCATAGTCTCTCTTGATCATTATAATTACACGAATAGCAGATTGAACTGCATTCTTTTAGTATGGGAATTATAATTGAGGTGACAAATGGTTAATAAGGTGTTACAATTCACATCTGGAGGATTTTATCATTGCAACGGCAGCAAATGTAATTAAAGATTCCATAAAACAAAGAAAGGGGATACCCTTAAATTGGAGATGGCGGATTAAATATACTTGGGTAAAGAATGATAATGTCTTCCATGCGATGGATAGGCACGGCATTCACATCTTTGAATTGAATTGCCGAGGTATCTCTTGCATAGCCCAGACATCGTATTCCAGCCTGTTGAGCAGCCTTAGCTCCACTAATGCTGTCTTCGATGACCAAACACTTCTCTGGTGGCAAATCAAATTTAGAAGCAGCATGTAAATATAACGTTGGATCAGGTTTCCATTTTTCGACATCATAAGCTGAAAAAATGTGATCATCCTTAAAAAAGCGGTCCAAACCAGTAATTTCAAGGTTTAACTTAATTTTAGATTGTGGGCCATTAGAGCCTACACATTTGTCTATGTTAAGTCTAGATAATACCTCTTCTATTCCAGGAATGGGTTTCATTTCCGTTCTGTACGCTTCAAATGATTTCTGCCTATATTCCTGTTCTAAGTCAAATGGGATTTTGCCGATTTTGCTCTCGACAAAGGCAATGGTTTTATGCATAGAACCACCATGAAATTCATCGAACACCTCCTGTGGTGTCATATCAATACCAAGAGACTTAAATATGTTCGACATCACTTTCCCTGAAATCAACTCGCTGTCCACCAACACACCATCACAATCAAAGATTATCAATTCAATATCCATTCTGCAAATGTATATGTATTTATATACCCAACGGATTTGAGTATGAGTTATTAACTATGAGGCCATTTTTTCAAGATCAAGGCGTAAAACGTAGGAATAAGTGGTGCTATTACGAGGCTTTGCAACGCAGATAATGATAAAATGGGCAGTAGTAAATGGGTCACACTCAAGTGCGCTGGGTATAACTCACGAATGGAATTGTTATCTTTATTTGAAATTCACAATTGATTGAATTAAAAAACAAAGCTCATGAAAGAATGTATGTACTTAGTTTGTTTCTTACTCTTCACAACTGCTTGCAAACAACAAGCTCCTGTTGCGAAAGTCAATGACGAAAATCTCAGTTATTTTGGAGATAAGATATCATCAGAAGGTGCCATAACTTATGAAGATCTTCAATTAAAATTAAAAGCGGAGGAACGTTTGGATAATGTAAAAGTAAAAGCAAAAGTCACTGGTGTTTGTCAAGCTAAAGGTTGCTGGATGAATCTGACTTCTATTGTTCTTGCAAGTGAAGAACAGATATTCGTAAAATTTAAAGACTATGGGTTTTTTATGCCAAAAGATATTGCAGGGCGAGAAGTTATTGTAGAAGGTAAAGCCTATAAAGAGGTTACTTCTGTTGACGAATTAAGGCATTATGCAGAAGATGAAGGCCTGGAAGAAGAACAAATTTTAGCGATTACAGAGCCTAAAGAAGAACTAAAATTTATGGCTCACGGAGTGATCTTACTGAATTGAGAAAAAAAGTAGGCCAGTAATCAAATATTATAGGTAAGAAATATGACACTGGCCTTAAGAACAACTTCCGAGCATATGACGCTGGAAAATTTCATAGGTCACAGTTTTTATTTTTTAATTTGGGATTTTAACCAATTTACGTCTACATGCTGCTCTATGAGGTCAATTGCACGAGCAACTTTCCATGGTGTTCTACGATTTATTTTGACTTCAAGTCGGCTTATTTTGACGCCAACACCATATGTTTCTAGTTTAGTCATAATGACAGGAATCTCATACTTATTGATATATTCGATTGATTCTTCAGACAATTTACCTTCTCCTGTGATTACTATACCAGACAATGGACAATAATCCAATTCTCTCAAATTAGCAAAGGAAATTACGCGTTTAATTGCACGATCAATCAATCTTGCCCCTGTCAACAATAACAGATCTTTAAACGGATTAAACTCTTTCAAGTCCATTAAAGATCCTCCGATCACGCTTGCGACGCGGTTATACATGTTTTCTTGGTGCATCAGCACTTCACCCTTTATAGCTGCACATATGGTTCGCACCAATGGATAAGCGAGTGTTTCATCATAAGGCAGCACCCCCAATAGTTTCAAGCCATTTCGAGACAACCATTTATCAAGGTATATTTCCACCTTTTCTGCTTTCGAAGGAAGCACCTTATTGACGATGACGCCCAAAATATCTACACCTTCTTCTCTAAACAATGAGGTGGTCATATTCAGCATATCAATAGTACTACCTATACCGCCTTCGACGACCATGACGACTCCGGCATCCAAAATCTTTGCCACTCTGGCATTAGACAAATTGGCAATTGTGCCAACACCTGGGTGACCCGTACCTTCAAATATGGTGAGTTCGTGTTGCTTATTAAGTTCATTTTTTGCGTGCTCGATCATTGGCTCCAAAGCAAAAGCATTTGGATTATCCAACAACTGCTCCGTAGTGCCTTTTGTGAAAATCACAGGACTGTGCAAGACAGGATCTATCTCAAAACCAATCAGATCAGAAAACAAAACAGTATCCTTATCTACTTTATGTTTTTGAAGATTCACATATTGCTGGCCAACTGGCTTACAATACCCCACATTAACTCCTTCATTCAGAAAACTTTTAGCTAAACCTAAGGTTGTCGTCGTTTTACCAATGTGCTGACTTGTCGCAGCTACAAATAAGTTCTTATACTTTCGCATCAGTCTCAAAATAAGTAATGTGTGCGAATACAGGAAATCTGATGTGAATAGATGAACAATAAATAATAACGAGTGTCACAGTTTACGAACCAAAAATACGTGCCAAAGGATTTTATCCGCTTAAAAAGATGAAATCTTACTCATTCACAAAAAACAGATCACTACTAATTCGATCAGCGACAGGCCAAAAATCATGATGAATTGTTAGCTTATCCCCATGAATTATCAGTTGTTGCTTTTCAATATAACCAGCAGATTCCTGTTGGAAGTATTGATATTTTTCTGATCCAAATTCTTTTAATTTCGACATCGAGACTCCCCATTTTGTCCTTAGACCCGTGAGTATGTATTCATTGTAACGGTCCACATTTGTGAGTACTTCTTCTTCAGTAACACCTTGATTCTTTTGCAATTTTGAGATATATGCTGCATTATTTGCCACATTCCAATATCGTTTTTTTCCATCAAAGGAATGTGCAGAAGGTCCTACACCTAGATACTTTCTCCCTTTCCAATAACTGGTATTGTGCTTAGCGAATTTGCTGTCTCTACAATAATTCGATATTTCATAATGCTCAAACCCTTGTCGCAAAAGCTCATCCCGAACGAATGTAAATTGCTCTCCTACAATATTGTCATTCATCTCTTTGAGCTCTCCTTTGTGTAATCGATGGCTGAATACTGTTTTGGGTTCTATAGTCATGGCATAGCAAGACATGTGATGAATCTCCTTTGAAGCCAATGCTTGAATATTGAATTGCAACTTTTCTGTAGTCAAACCATCAAACCCAAAAATCAAATCAGCAGATATTTCGAATGCATTGCCGTTCAAAAGTAGTTCTAAAGATCGCATACAATCAGCCGATGAATGCGCTCTATTCATAAATGCTAAATCATCGTCATGCAAGGATTGGATACCTAAACTTATTCTATTGATGCTTACATCTTTCCAGTCGTGAACCTTATCAGATGTGACATCATCAGGATTTACCTCTAGGGTGATTTCCGGCTTTTCAGCAACGTGATAATTTGAATGAATGGACTCAATGATGTGGCTTAATTGATCCTTATTGAGTAAGGATGGTGATCCACCTCCAAAATAAATTGTCTCTATCATTTCATGTGAAAGGAAGTCTTTTTTAGAGACAAGTTCTTGTACTATATAATCAAGTACTAAAGGAAGTCTAGATTGATCTGTACTGAAATGGAAATTACAATAATAACAAGCCTGCTTACAAAATGGGATATGAATGTATAATCCGGCCAATCGGTTTGAAGTAAATGTTTAGAAGTGTTCTGACTTGACTATTCCTCTGCTTTTTCTCCGTCTCCGTCGCTATAGTGCATTGCCAAAGCCAATCCTATCAATAGTCCTGCACCTGTACCTAACGCTACTTGGCCCATGCCAGCACCTAATGAAACGCCAATTGCTAAACCTACTGCTATGCCTTCTCCTTGTGTCATAATGAAGTGTTTTATAGTCTTTTGACTTGTGAACACCCTAAAGGTGACATTTTTCCATAAGAAATTTTAATATTTATTTAACGGAGGCCAGATTTTTTTCAAGTCTGAGATTGTTCTTAATCCTCCTTACATTCTTGATTATGAAAAGTAAGATAATGGGTAAAGTTGCTGAATGAAACTGTTGAGGTAAAAAGGTCCACAACAAAACAACTCCAGCGAGAAGCATTGTACATAGTGTGAGCGCCTTGACCGATATCTTTTTTCTTAGTGAAGAAATGAAGATGAATATAAACAGAGGGTTAGCCCAAAGCAAGTTATAATTGGCACCACAAGCTTGATGGTCCGTACCAAACCACATAAAAGCGACAACGATGCACACCACTGAAATCGCAAAATACCAAATGTTATCGTAGACCCGCACTAATCCCCAGTGTTGAGCTGGAGCCGAGATAAACAGAAACAACTCCACCAATAAAAAGAATAGAAACAACTTCATCGGTGTAATGAATAGGGATTTATGTTGGATACGATCTAAATACAGGACTTTCTCACTTTTACTCACCAAAGTGGTTTGACCGTCCTGACCATAACTCATATTAAAGGCATAATTGTGCAGATAGTCTGGCAAAAACATTTGTTGACGATAGTCAGCTTTTGCGTCTGCTATTGAGCCAATGATTAAATCTATACCCAAGTCTGTCCATTCTTTACCATGCAGATACTGATCAAGCATTTGCCGGTAAGTGATGTCTTTCTCTTCAAGATCTACATAGTTGAATCCAGGCAATTCTGTTTCAAATAAGTCTCTCAGGCGAGTAGAGCAATTGTCAAAAAAGAAATCATATAAATATTCTCTGTTTTCAGGAAGGTAGTTGTTTTGTAAAAACGCAAACAGTTTCTTTTTTCCAGCGTCATCTAAAATGATTGGTTGTTCCCAAATTGCTCTGCCTTCCGCTTCATATGTACGCAAAAATCTATCATATTGACTAATAGATAAATGATAAGGTAATTTACCTCTCAAAAATTTTAATATGAAATGATCCATTGAAGGATCAAATGTGCCATAATTAAATACGACATCCCTCCCAGTTTCCTGAGAATTCATTCTTAGCGCCGTATGACCAAATATATTATACGCTTGATCTCCAGGTGCTGCAGTTAACAAACTGAATGTCATCTGACTAGTGTCTTGAGCCAGAGTGTGATGACACACACCACAAAAGCCTAACAAAAGTGCAAGTGCAAGTTTACGTACTGGTGCATGATTAAGAAACGGTATGTGAAGCTGTTTGGTCATACTTTTCTCAGCCTTGACATTTCTTCTGCAATACGTGTTGACATAGGGTCACCTGATTCTTTTAGTTTCTTGATGATAGTAGCATAATCTTCGTCTTCTCTATTTTGACTCAATTTGAAAGCAGCTTCGACTTTATCTATAGACATTTTGAAGCCAACGATTCCTTTCAATTCTCGATCCAACATTTCCTTAGGCATTTGGCCTATATTAAAACCAGATTCATCATTCGTTTCGTATGCTTTGACAAGTCTTTCAATAGAATGCAATAATTCTTCACCTTCAATAATGCGCGCTTTTCCAGTAATGTGCACAGCTATATAATTCCATGTGGGTACATTCACATGATTGTACCAGCTGGAAGACACATAGCTGTGATGATCGCGAAAAATTGCCATCAATGGTTGTTCGGAATCAAACAAACCTTGTTGAGCATTGCCTCTTGCAATGTGGCCTTCTAGATATTCGACTTCATCTTCAACTTGTAATAATAAGGGTATGTGCGTTGCTACTGGCTTGCCATCTATCCATCCGACCAACGCGCAGAAAGAATGTTTTTCTATAAATGATCGAACGTATTCAACGGAAGGGGCTTCAAAATACTTTGGCACATACATTTGATAAATATAGCTAAATAGCTAAAACTTTATGCTGAGGCGGGACGCTTGCAAAACGTCTCTCCACGAGAACATCAAGGAAGATCCCATTCTTTTTTTGCTGAGGCGGACGCCTCCAGCGACGGGTGCTTTTTATGTTGAGGGGGGATGCCTACAGCGACACACTCCTAAAAAGGTAATAATTCTGACATGATTAATTTCTATATTCGTGCACTCATGCAATGGTACCAGAGATACAAGAATGATTTCAGACTCAACTTAAAACTTGCTTCCCCTATTATTGCAGGTCAGGTTGGTCAGCTTACCGTAAGTATCGCTGATAATGTCATGGTCGGATCATTGGGTGCTGCATCACTAGCAGCCATTTCTTTTTCAATAGCAATTTTTATGTTGTTTTTGATTGTTGGGTTTGGTATTTCTTTTGGCTTACCTCCTCTGATTGCTGAAGCCAAAGCATCACACCATTACAAGCGGATATCAGAATACTTCAAGCACAGTTTGATCATCAACATTATTTTTGGTATTGTTTCATTGATTTTATTATTGTCTATCATACCGTTCATGGATTATATGGGTCAAGATGAAGAAGTCCTTGTTCTTGCAAAACCATATTTGACCATTACAGCAATTTCGATCATACCTGTTATGATCTTTCAGACATTCCGTACCTATGCTGATGGGATGTCGGAGACTCTACCTCCAATGATTGCTATCCTTATCGGAAATGTGCTGAATATCTTTCTAAATTATGTATTGATTTTTGGAAAATATGGTGCCCCTAAGATGGGAGTGACTGGTGCAGGTTATGCTACACTTATTACAAGAATCGTCATTGTTGGAATACTTATCGTTTTATGTTTCAAATGGAAAAATTTGTGGAAACATATCGTTGGCTCTCGATTCAGCAGATACTCAAAACAAGTCTTCAGTAAAATTCTCAATTTGAGTATTCCAACATCTTTGCAAGCATTTTTTGAAATGTCCATCTTTAGTTTTGCTTCCATTATGATGGGATTGATCAGCAAAGAAGCTCAAGCAGCACATCAAATAGCCATCAATCTTGCTGCGATTACATTTCTTATATGTTCTGGATTAGCAATGGCTGCTACGATCCGTGTTGGCGATCATTTTGGTAAAAAAGATGTGGTCGGTTTACAACGTTCAGCAAATTCAGCAGTCATACAGGTCACCTTTTTCATGACTCTTTGTGCTCTTATTTTTATCGTATTTAAAAATCAACTTCCATTGCTATACATAGACAACATGTCTGTGACAACAATCGCGTCTACACTGATCATACTTGCAGCTGTATTTCAACTTCCGGATGGCATCCAAGTGACAACGCTAGGTGCTTTACGGGGAATCCAAGATGTCAAAATCCCTACGCTTATTACCTTTGTAGCTTACTTCATTATTGGCTTTCCGACTTGTTATATTTTTGCCTTTTTATTGGATTTTGGGCCAGTGGGTATTTGGGTTGGACTTGTGACAAGTTTATCAATTTCTGCTATTTTACTTCAATTAAGATTTAGAAAGTTGAGTAAAGGTGTTTTAAAAAATGATTCAAGCTCCGGAGGAGTGCCATATATCTAGTATAATAATAGCCTTGAAAAAATATCTGAGCTTCGGAGAAGCGACATATGGATTAATCAAAAGCATTTTAAAAAATGTAAATGATTCATATGTCGCTTCTCCGAAGCTAAACGATGTGAGTTAACGACAGCTGCTAGTTATATATCGCTTCTCCGAAGCTTAATGACAGCTTTTATTAAATAGCCAAAACAGCTCCGGAGGAGTGTTATATATCTAGAAAGAAATAGCTTAGAAAAATATCTGAGATTCGGAGAAGCGACATATGGATTAATCAAAAATATATTTTTCGTCATAATCTATTTTATATGCAATTAAAAATTCCAAATATTCTTCTTTGAATGTTTTGTTCTTGTGATGTTCCTCTTGATTGATGATATATTGTTTCACCTTTTCTACATGCGATTCACTTACTGTGAATGCTCCAAAGCCATATTGCCATTTAAATTTCCCTTGAACAAAGTTCTTACTATTTACCCATTTGGCACTATTGGATTTAATGTCACAGATAAGGTCTGATAGATTACAATTTGGTTTTGACCTAATCAATACATGTATATGATTTGGCATACCGTTTATTTGAATCAATTTTTGATCCTTATTTCCTACTATTCCTGAAATGTACTTATATAGTTCGTCTTTCCAAATATTGGTAATTATGTTTACTCTGCCTTGCACAGCGAATACGATGTGGAAATATAATTTTGAATAGGTGTCTGCCATTGTGTAAAGTTTTATTCTCTTTTTTGACGATCAAATTGTTGTTTCTGTATTGAGTAAATTTATCTATAAAATCCTTAATATTCTATTCTAAACATTGAAATCTTTAAAAGTGCAAAAGATTCATATGTCGCTTCTCCGAAGCTTAATGACAGCTTTTATTAAATAGCCAAAACAACTCCGGAGGAGTGTTATATATCTAGAAAAAAAATAGCTTAGAAAAATATCTGAGATTCGGAGAAGCGACATATAGATTAATCAAAAGCATTTTAAAAAATGTAAATGATACATATGTCGCTTCTCCGAAGCTAAACGATGTGAGTTAACGACAGCTGCTAGTTATA
>CALLFA010000063.1 GCA_937997635.1 uncultured Saprospiraceae bacterium
TCCTTAATGTTCCTACCTTACTACCTTATTGTTTCAGTCTCAAGCCATGATCGAGCTACACTTACCAAGCCCTCTACACCCTATCCCAATTCAAAATAAGAAAGCAATCAAGTTTTTTATCAAACGAGATGACTTGATCCATCCAACCATCTCAGGTAATAAATGGCGTAAATTAAAATACCAATTGACCCATGCAAAAGAACAAGGATTTAAAGGAATTCTAACCTTTGGAGGTGCGTATTCTAATCACATTATAGCAACAGCACTAGCTGCAAAGAAAGAGGGGCTTAACAGTATCGGTATCATTCGAGGAGAAGCTCACTCAATCAATATTAAAAATGCTACGTTATCTAAAGCAACCGAATATGGTATGGATCTACAGTTTATTTCAAGAGAAGAGTACAAATTAAAAGAAGAAGGACAATATGTGCAGGAATTATTAAATAAACGTTCGGGCTTCTTTCTTATCCCTGAAGGCGGTAAACATCAGTTGGCATTGCCAGGCGTTGCCGAAATCATTCAAGAGATGGCTTCTGATATTGACAACATTGATTATCTGCTTTGCGCAATTGGTACAGGAACTACATTTGCCGGCTTAGCCAAAACCAAAAAAATAAAACAATTGATTGGCATACCAGTATTGAAGCATTCTAATATCCAGCAAGAAATTGAGGAAGATTTATTGGGTGAACATCTGACTTCTGATTGCTCCATATTACATGACTATCATTTTGGAGGCTATGCAAAATTCAATTCTGAGTTGATTGATTTTATGCACGACATCAATAGTCAATATAACATACCGACAGATGTCCTGTACACGTCTAAGTTACTCTATGCAGCAGTCGATTTACTCCGTCAAGATTATTTTAAAGCTGACTCTACTGTTTGCATTTATCATTCTGGAGGCATCCAAGGCAATGCAGGAATGAATGAGCGGTTTCCAGATTTAGTGAAATTTTAAGTCGGATTGGATTTCTTTGCAAGACTATAAAGGGAGTAGCGATTACTAAACTTATCGTTTCTGTACATAAGATTCATGTATCAAACTTTGCAAGCTTGGGAGTTGGAATTGCAGATCTAGAGGCACAAAAAAATCAGCTTTGAAATGAATTTCACAAAAGCTTGATTTAATCAGTCAAATCATCTGAATAACTATAATTTAATCACTTTCTTAGTGACACTTTGTTCACCATTCACAGCACGCAACACAAACAATCCTTGTTCAAGGTTATTTAGATCTAGTGATTGCAAACCTTGAGATAGATTATTCAATCGCATGACCAATGTACCATTTGATGAATATAAATCCACTGTCGTTCCATCTTGCGGAATTTTGATTTGTATGCGATCAATTGCTGGATTAGGAAATAAAGACACATCAAATAAATCAGTATTATCTGATCTCGTTTCTGCTTCAGTAAGATTTTCACTACAGGTAAACGTCCGTCCGATTTCTGTCAAACCATAAGCAGAAATGCAATCAAACGTTGCAGTATGGTTACAATAATAAGTACCATCCTGAAAATATAAATCTGAGGATTCTGGTGTTTCTATAAATATAAATACGAATGGATCTAACAGATATTCCGTAATTGTCCCTTCAATACAATCTGGTTCAATTACCGAACTTAACCATGCGTAATCTGTGAATAAACTTGAACTTTCCTGTTCTTCTTCCTGCTCTTGCTCTTCTTGTTCTTGTTCTTCTTCACCCTCTTCTTTCTCTTCGCCTTCGTCACCTTCAGAGTCACCATCGTCCATACAAGTCCAAGTATTGCTCAAGCTCAATTCATCTAATCCATACACTTGATTACAGTCTGTTTGGCTGGAGTTAGCACAGAAAAAAGTGCCGTCTTCAAAAAAGACTCGACTACCTTCAGCAGTAGATATAGTGACAAACGAAAAACTACCTAAATCGTATTCTTCTATAGTTAGTGATGGACAATCTTGATCTTCAATGACTGTAGCTAACCAAGGGAATGCCAATGTGGCTTCATCTAGGCCGGAAGTGTCATTGTTTCCCTCTTCCTCTTCTTCCATTCCCATCATTTCTTCTTCAATTTCCTCCATTTCTTCTTCCATTTCTGTAACTGAACTTGCTTCCGTACAAACGTTTTCAATTCTGTAGACGAACTGCCCAATATGGACAATTGCTACTCCATTTTCATTTGTTTCGATGTTTATCAATACGTTGAAAAATGGAGAATCATTTTCTGGAAAAACGGTGTCTGGGTGTTCAAGCTCAATGGAGGTTAACGTATCTCTTGGAATACCAAATGAAAAGGTGGCATCAAAATCTTGCGCAAAAAGAGCATAAATACAATCTTCATTTATTTGATCATAAAACTCTCTTTGTCTGACTTCTTCTATAACTTCTTCGTCAGGGTTTAGCGTTAATGTAATATTGGATGTTTCAATAACATTACCTAAAGCATCATAGACCGTAACTTCTCTTATATTAGGAAATCCTTCAATGGATCTAACTACATGAAGATTATTAGAATCATCCAGCCAGAATTCATCTGCCGTACCAATGGAAAATTCTGAATATGAATCTCCATTTGAATTTCTAAGATAAACAGCAACTCCTGCTCCGTTATTAAATACTGTGAACTCTTCATTAAAATCAAATCCTCCGGTATCTGTTGTAAATGTTATACCAGATTGAGTATTGTAAAAACCTACTTCATCTCGCGCAAAGCCGTCGACGAATATGAAGGAATTTTCCGAAACTGGTTCGACAGAGAAAAAACAAATATCTGTATCTACTATCGTTTCTCTAGATACAAAATTGCCGTCGATGTCATAAGCTACTAAGTTATCTCCTTGGTATATATTTTGGATTAAACCATCCCGATAAACACTTTACCACAGTCAAGGACAAACTCACTGGGATAATCATTTCTTTCAATTTCAACACCATTTTCATCTAGGATAACGTAATCAAAAGCAGTTAATAATATAGTTTGCTCATTCTCAATTAAGTGTGCAGAAAATAGAAAATTATTTTCCTCAAATTGCCATCTAAGCTGAGCAAAAGATTGACTGACAGTGAATAGAATGATTATAATTGTTGTGATTAAGGTATTCATATTGTCTAATTTAAATTGTATGAGTTCTAACTGCAATTTAAGCAAATTTGAAAGCTGGCAAAACATTATTTCGAAATTCATATGGCCATAGAAAAATTGAGGGTAAAGACTTATTTAACCCAGATTACACTTTGATAGTGATCAAAAACTTCATTATTAATCTCTTTTGAGAGAAGTCTGCTCACTAATTTATAAGATGTCGGTTCGGAAGTCTTGTAAGGGCTACCAAGTGTTTAATGATTGGTAAGCTTATGTTTTCCACAAATTCAAGCTTTAGTGATTATGTTCACTAAGCAATACTTTCAGGTTTTAGAGTTGGAACCTCAGGTCCTTGCGCAGACTTTAAGCCAAAAGCCCTTCAATTACCATCGCATAAAAACCATGTTCCAAGACCAGCACTTTACGTGCGATCATCTCAGCTGTGTCTTCTGGAAAAATGTCGCAACTGGCTTGAAAAATATGCTTCCCTTCATCGTACTGTTTGTTTACATAATGAATCGTCATGCCTGATGTTGTATCGTTGTTTTCTCTCACCGCTTTATGGACATTCATGCCATACATGCCTTTGCCACCATATTTAGGTAACAGGGCAGGATGAATATTTACTATTTGATTAGGGAAGGCTTTAATAAGACTTAACGGTATGAGTTTTAGAAAACCAGCAAGGACAATGAGATCAATGTTTTTTTGCTGAAGCTTTGCTATAAATGCCTGAGATGAAAGTTCGTTCTTTGTTAGGATATGAGAGTCGATTCCTTCTTTTTGAGCTATAGTTAAAACGCCTGCAGTAGCTTTATTAGTGACAATAAGTCTGACACGTATATCAACATGGTGCTTGAAATAGTCAATTATTTTTTGTGCATTAGAGCCTGTACCGGATGCGAAAATGCAAATCTGCTTTGCCATTATCTTCCCCTACGCAAACTGTTAAACTCTGATGCTAATGCTGGATCAATCGTTGACATAATGTTGTAGACTTTATCTTTTTCTCCTTGAGAGCCTTCAGTAAACACTTCGACAATTTCTTGCCTTTTAGAATCAGAAAACAACTTTAAAATCATTGAATTTGGAAATGATTTATTCACTTCACCAATCGAAGTTAGTGCGCTTAACATAACGGCTCTTGATCTTTCCGTATCTGAATGCATTTCATCAAGACTTCTTCTGTGGTAATCATAAATCGCTTGACGATAAGGCTTGACTCTGGGATTGAGTATGTTTTCGACCAACCAATATCTGTTTCTTTTTGAGCCTACAGCATTCCATGCTCTGTCCGAACCTGATACGTTTGACGGCACTGAATTGACAATACTTTGAGCGATTTGGAAATATTTTTCTCCTCCAAGTGGTGCGAATGTATCGTAATCTGTACCTAAGATGATGAACGCGTAGTAGGTCAATATGGCCGATAGATTATCAGAGAATCCATTGGCATTATTGAAAATTGGACCAAACTGCTCGTAAAAGAAAGTGACATCGTTGTCTCTTAATTTGAGCGTTTGAGAATAATAGTTCGAATTATAAATCGGCCGCGATGTCGAGACATAAAAGTCTGCGACAAAAGAATTTGTAGACAAATCTTCTTTCACATTTATTTGCAAGGTGCCTTCGATTCGTTCTTCAGGTTCGAAGCTGTCATCAGTCCACCTGGTGTTGTTGTAAAATTCTGAAATTGCTGTCTTTAGCGTTTCAAATACTTTTTCATCTGCGACATTAAGCTTAGGCGTATTTATGGCTACGTCTATGTTCAATTCTTGACTAAAGCTTTGAACACTGTACAAAAACAGGACGAAACAAGCGAGGATAAATCTTTTACTCATGTTATGGTAACATTGCTACAATATGATTAACGATATCTTCGGCAACTTTCTTTTTCGATTTAAGTGGATATTTCTTAGAATTTCCATCTTTTGTGAAGATTGTGACCTTATTTGTATCGCCTTTGAAGCCCGCACCCTTGTCTTTTAAGGAATTTAGGACGATCATATCGAAATTTTTTCTTTCTAATTTTGATTGTGCATTGGCAATTCCTTTTTGAGTTTCAAGAGCAAAACCAATGTGCAATTGCTGTTTAGTTTTCTTTTTCCCAAGAAGTCCTGCAATATCTTTTGTGCGTTTTAGCTCGATCTTAAGATTGCCGTCTTTCTTCTTGATTTTTTGCTTAGCTGTTTTCACAGGAGTGTAATCAGCGACTGCAGCAGCAAAAATAGCGATATCTGTTTTAGCATGCGATTTAGCACTTGCATCGTACATCTCCTTAGCTGTATTCACGTTGATTAACTGAGAACAAGCCTCATCTGCCTGCAATTTACTTGGCCCTAAGACTAGAGTCACTTTAGCTCCTCGGCTGAGACATTCTTCTGCAAGAGCAATGCCCATTTTACCTGAACTGTGATTGCCAATAAATCTGACAGGATCAATGTGTTCGTAGGTTGGTCCAGCTGTAATCAGTACACGCTTTCCTGCTAAGTCTTGTGTCCGTTCAAAATAGTCATTTAAAAAGCTGACAATATCTTCTGGTTCGGCCATCCGTCCATCACCGACCAATCCACTAGCTAATTCACCATGGCCGACTGGGATGACAACGTTTCCAAATGACTCTACTTTTTCAAGATTGTCTTTTGTGCTTCCGTGTTTCCACATATCAAGGTCCATTGCAGGAGCCAACATGACGGGGCATTTTGCTGACAGATAACTTGCGATCAACATATTATCCGCAAGACCATCAGCGAGTTTGCTTAACGTGGTGGCAGTACAAGGTGCAATGAGAAATACGTCTGCCCACAAACCAAGCTCGACATGATTGGACCATTCATCAGACTCCATAAAGTCTGTAAAAACGGGTTCTTTGGATAAAGTAGAAATAGTAAGTGGACTGATAAACTGAGTAGCAGCCTTTGTCATAATGACTTTGACTTCAGCCCCTTGTTTGATCAGTAATCGTATGAGAGATGCGCTTTTGTAAGCCGCTATGCTACCAGATATGCCAAGTAGAATGTGTTTGCCTTCGAGGACAGACATGTTTATTCTGATGCCTTCTCCTCTTCACTAGCTGCTTCTAAAGCTGCTTGCTCTTTTTGAGGATACGAATATTCTAAATTAGAATCTACAAATTCATTGTATCCAATAAGCACTGGATTTGGTAGTCTTTCGTAGAACTTAGAAATTTCGATTTGCTCTTTATTCTCATGGATTTCTTCGATAGCATCCGTGTGAGTAGCAAATTCATCCAATTTCTGGTGAAGCTCAATTTTTAGATCCCTATTGATCTGTCTAGCCCTTGTTGAAATCACTACGAGTGACTCATATATATTGCCCGTAGGGTCAATTAAGGTATCGATATCTCTAGGTTCGATGTTTGGCTCTAGGCCTTGTACTCTTGTTTTAAGATCACCCATTGTTAAATTTTTCTAATTCTTTATTGGATTTGCTGATAAATGTAGTTATTTCTTTGCTCTTATCCCCTTCTGGAAATTTCTTTAAGTACAAATTGCATTTTTCTAAAGTAGACAAGAACCGTTCCTCCTTCTTTTCATAGACGCTATTTTGGGCAAAGTCATAACTTGATTTTGCAATCAAATAGCGGATTTCTTCTTCTCTTTCTGTCTCTGGATAGTCTTTAAGCATATTCTCAAATGCCACAACAGAAGAACTGTAACTTTTTAGTTTATAATATAGTTTAGCTGACTCATATGACTTCCTCTCCATCTTAGCTCTGATGTCATCAATGAGCTGATTGCATTCTGCTACTTTAGGACTATCTGGGTAATTGTTGACAAAAACTTGTAATCCTTCGATTGCCTTCTCAGAGAAAGTTTGGTCTAGTTTGTGAGTTGGAGACATTCTCGTATTCGCATATGCGGACATGAAATCAGCTTCTTCTTTCTTATCACTATTGCCAAATGTATTGGTGAATTGTTTGAAATAATGAGATGCTGATATGTATTTCTTTTGGTTGTAATGTGCATATGCATAATTATAGGCGATTTGCTCCGCTTCTGCTTGCCCCCTAAATGAAGGGATGATCAACTCATACAACGTGATTGCCTTATAATATTCTCCTTCTTTATACAGGTCATTGGCAGCTTTGAGCATCCCTTTGGGGTTATTGCTCGTTCGAATCATTTCAAATTCGGATCTGCAAGAAAACAAGAGGCTAATGCTCAGAAAGAAAAGTAAAGAAAAACCTGCTAGGCTATTTTTCATAAGGCGGCAAAAGTAAGACTATTTAAAGAACGCTACAACCATTTAATAAGCTAATTCTGAAACATCTTTTAAGAGAGATTTAACGTAAGTATCCACTTTTATATACAAATGAGTCCGTATTAAAGCGAATTTGCTTCTAAAGGATAGGCAACATTGGGTTGAGAAAACCACTTTGATGCATATGCATATTCTGTTTTGTTGATGAACTGGGACTTCTATCAATACCAGATCAAATAGGGAGTGCACTCTGTCCCTAATTTGCGACAGAGCCGCTTACTCGATTATCTGCTGCACATTTTTATGCAAATTTCAGTTTTAGTTTATTCTTTACTTTTTTAGATTGTTTTTTCCTTTCTTGGTTGTTATTTTCTATATCAACTATAAGTTTCATATTAACAACTTTCCACAATAATGTAACTGGGATTATGTTATTTGAATGTTCTTCTATACGATAGAGTAATCCGATACCAGGATTTTCCTTGTTATTTATTAGTCTTGAGAGTTTTGTTTCGTGAACACTTAAATCCTTTGCCAATTTCCTCCGAGTTATCTTTAAGATTGAAACATAATTCTTCAGAAACTCTGAGAAAAGAAATGTTTCACTTAAGATTCCATTTTCAACATAGTCAATCATTTTGTACTTAAGACTTAGTAAATCAGAATAGATTTTTTGATGTTCATTAATTTGAGATAGGCTTTCAAAACGTAATTTTCTTAGTTCTTCATCAGCTTTAGATTTTTGTTGTGTTGTTAAGCCGTGATGGGGAAGAGAATATTCTGATTTTTTATACTTCATCATTTAAGTATTTAGTTATTAAATTTTCACTTGATTCAAGTTCGACTACGAGATGTTTCCCAAATTCTTTGAATCCATATTTAGATTTATAATGTTCTATAAGTTTTGTTTTAGGAATTAGCGAAACAAAGCCATAAAATCCACTCAAGAATGACTCTTTACAAACGAAAGCAATTAAAATACCAGCTATTCTATCGTATTGCTTATTTTTTCCAATGTTATGTTTGGAGATTTCTAATAGTCTGAGTTCAGTTCTGAGTTCCTCAAAAATTCTGATAAACGAAACGATTCCAAGAACTTCATTTGACTTTTTTAAGGTTAACTGATACATTTCATATTTCTCTTCTTTATTCCAATTAAAAGAAAAGACTTTTGGATCAATGCTTATGGTATCTTCAATTTTTGAAATCCGAACCTTTGCTGTTTTATTGTTTCCTAAGTCATAAACATACACAGTTGAAGATAAGTAACTTTACTATAAATGTCAAGTTATTTGTCAAACTTGAGTCGTATGATTTTGCCATATCCACTCCACAAATGTTGAATAGTTTCCATGGAGATTATGTTCGAAGCTCCAGTACTTTCCAGAATGAATGACCTGAAATGCTCATTCATAGGAGCTCTGCAATCTTCCGATCATTACTCAATCTTGGTACTTTATTTTGTCCTCCAAGTTTTCCTTGTGATTCCATATAGCGTTGAAATGTTCCTTTGCCTAATGCGCTAATCTTAAGTGGTTGTAAGATTTTTCCTACGATGAGATCTTGATAGTAAATGTTCTGATGGATCAATTCTGCATCAAGGTCTTTAGCAATTTGGTGTAAATTTTCTGGCAATTGATCAAATTCAATGAACCATTCATGATAGGGTAGTGAGCCATCAGTCGGGTTAACTTGGGGAGCAACGGTAAATTCGTTTATTTGCAAATGGTACTTTTTACTAACATTTGTCATCGCTTGTTCGACTTCTTTTGCAATGACATGTTCTCCAAAAGCGGATATGAAATGTTTGATTCTACCAGACACAATGATGCGGTAAGGATCTTTTGATACAAACCGCACAGTATCACCAATGTTGTAACCCCAAAGTCCAGCATTGTTATTGATGATGATCGCGTAGTCTTTATCTAACTCAACTTCCGGAAGTAAGAGGCGAGTTGGATGTGCATCAAATATTTCCTGAGCAGGTACAAACTCAAAGAAAATGCCTGAGTTTGTATTTAACAATAATCCTTGATGATCGACAGTGTCCTGAAATGCAATAAATCCTTCTGAAGCTGGATATGTCTCTAACGAATGAATGGATTCACCGATAAGGTTCTCAATCGTATTTCTATACGGTGCGTAGTTCACCCCTCCATAGGCAAAAAGGGATAAGTTTGGAAAAATCTCCTTGATGGTATTTTTACCAGTTTTGTCTAACAATCGTTCAAAGTACATTTGTACCCACGGCGGAATACCACTAATCAAGCGCAAGTCTTGATCGTAGGTCTCGTCAATAATTTTATCTAATTTTTGTTCCCATTCTTCAATGCAGTTGGTCGCATAACTGGGAAGCTGATTCCCCTTTACAAATGATGGGACTTCATGATTTACGATACCTGAAAGTCTTCCTGTCTGTACGCCACCAACAGTCGTCAATGTAGGCGAACCAGATAAAAAAATGAGTTTGCCATCAAAGATGGAAGTGTCTTTTCTCAAAGAGGTAAAATTGAATAAGGCATTACGAGCAGTGTTGATGTGATTACCAATGCTGTCAGTCGAAATAGGGATGTATTTTATGCCAGATGTTGTACCCGATGTTTTTGCTAGATATTTTGGCTTGCCTGGCCACAGAATATTTGCTTCTCCATCCTTAACACGATCAAAATATTGACGTTGACTTTCATAGTCTCTAATGGGAACCTGTTGGTAAAAATCCTCATGAGAGTGTACAGACTGAAAATTGTGGTCTTTTCCGAATTGTGTATGTACCGCTTTAAGGAGAATAGATTTGAAAATAGCTTGTTGATCTTTAACTGCATTTCGTGCAAAGTTGGCAGTCTGCTTCTTTACGAAATTTGCAAATGGTTTTATCAGTAGCGATTTCAATCTCAGTGCACAGATTTGATTAACGCTGCAAGTTAGAATAGATCAGTCAAACAATCTTTAATCAATCCTTAAATCTTCGACATAGACGCCAGGAAATTTGGCTGCATTAAACACAAATATATCATCTTGGTATGAGCCGTTTGGAGTGACTTTACCCACGGACATGGTGTATTTGATGCCATCCTTGTAGAATATTTTTGTATCGATAAGTGTTTCTGCTTTAGTATCGATGCTCACGCGAAACTTTGAAAAATCAGAGTCTTTATCTAGTGGTTTGAATTCCACATGGTGGATGTTTCCTTCTTTATTGGTGATTGCGTATTCGTAAGAATCTTCGTCAAACAAGGCAAGGATTCCTTTAGGAGATAGGTTCATGACAGAAGCCTCATCTTCTTCTACAGTATTTATTTGTACTTCATTGTCTTCTTTGAGATACAGCCACATCGAATTGCCGTCAGAGAAAATGGTTTGAGCCTGAGTTTCCATAAAGTATCTGTCACCCTTTTGTATGACTTTGCCTTCTTGCAAAATGGGATCCTCTTCTGGAATGTCTATTCGAATGGAAAATGCTGCTTCAATGGCTGAGTAGCTGTTGTATTTGGCCTCAAGTTGTCTGACCAAATCAAGGGCATCGCTGTCTTGGATCAATTGTGCACTCGATTGAAGTGATATACTGAGTATGATTAAAATGGGAAATACCTTCATAAGCTTCGCATTATATATTAAAACTAACACCTTAAAGACGCAATGCATTACTGGTATGGTATTAAAGTAAAGTTAAGGGTGTATGTAAATAAAAAACGGAGCTCCACCTGGTGAACCTCCGTTTTCGATTTGCGTCTAATTCGATTGTCTTCTAAGCATCTTCTCTGAGTACGCCAACAGCGTATAAAGCATACGTAAAGAGTGCTGAGACCGCGAAAACGCATAATACTAGTAAAAGTTCTGCCATAGAATAGTTTTTTAGTTAACTTAAGTTAACAATAAGTTTTTAATAAATCAATTGTCATAGTTATAATATCTGAAATTAGTTTTCATAAAGAATTATAGTTTGTCAAATTAAATAATATTAAAATAATATTCTTTTCATATTATATTTATTTTTAATATGAAATTGTATAAACGCATGATTCTAAATGTTTATATTATGTTTAACAATTGAAGATTATACCAAAAGGAGAAAGGCTTCAAAGTGAGCCAAAGGTCTCCTGACCTCTTGGCGGGTGTTCTGAAAATAAACAAAGAGGTAGACCTGTGAGCCAAAGGTTTTTAACCTCTTGGCGGTTTGGGTGGAAATACACAAAGAGGTCGGGAGACCTTTTGTTCACCTT
>CALLFA010000064.1 GCA_937997635.1 uncultured Saprospiraceae bacterium
AATTGAGGAGATTAAGCTAATACAGCCTGATTCCATTTGGAGTCGGGCTTTTTTGTTTTCAGTTTGTATCTTACGTACCAATTGAATACAAACACATTATGAGTGAGAAGAAGCTGTTTTTGTTGGACGGACATGCCTTAGTTTATAGAGCACACTTTGCATTTATCAATCGCCCATTGATTAATTCCAAAGGCATCAATACATCTGCAATTACTGGTTTTGTCAGAACTCTTTGGGATTTGATGCGCAATCAAAAGCCCTCCCACATTGCAGTTGCTTTCGATCCCAAAGGCAATGTATTCAGACATGAAGAATTCCCAGAGTATAAAGCTAACAGAGATGCTCAGCCAGAAGACATCACTACCGCACTGCCATACATTAAGGACATTGTCAAAGGTTTCAATATCCCGATTGTAATGGTCGATAATTATGAAGCGGATGACATCATTGGCACCCTAGCCAAGCAAGCGGAGAAAGAAGGGTTCACAGTCTACATGGTAACTCCTGATAAAGATTACGCACAGTTGGTTTCTGACAAGATCTTCATGTATAAGCCAGCCCGTATGGGAAATGGTATTGAGATTTTGGGAGAATCTGAAGTGCTTGAAAAATGGGGCATCAAACGAGTTGATCAGGTCATAGACGTTCTTGGTCTGCAAGGAGACAGTGTAGACAATATCCCTGGTATTCCAGGTGTGGGAGCGAAGACAGCTGTCAAATTACTTGCTTTGTATGATAATATAGAAGGCATACTTGCTAACACGCACGAATTGAAAGGCAAGCAGAAAGAGAAGATTGAAGCATTCGCTGAACAAGGCAGATTGTCCAGGCGATTGGCAACAATAAATATAGATTCGCCTATTCAATTTGACGCTAAAACATATGAACTCGAAGAACCCAATAAAGAAGCATTAACGAAGCTGTTCATGGAGTTGGAATTCCGGACACTAGCCAAACAAATTTTGGGAGAAGCAAAACCAGGTGAGCAACAATCTCTATTTGGTGGAGCCTCTACTCCAGCACCAGGTAAAGCAAAAAAAACGACTCAGCAAGCATACAGCATTGCTAAGAACAACATAGACAACACAAAACACAACTATACTCTTGTCGAAAGTGACAAAGATATGGATGCTTTGATTTCTAAATTGGCAAAAAGTAAGCTCTTTAGCTTTGATACCGAAACGACAGGTATTGATGCCAATAAAGCAGAGCTGGTTGGACTAGCATTTTCTTTGAAAGCAAAAGAAGCATATTATGTCCCAGTACCTAAAGATTATGAAGCAGCAAAAGCAGTTGCAGGTAAATTCAAATCTGTACTTGAAGACGAATCTATCACCAAGATAGGTCAAAACATCAAGTATGATATATTGATGATGAAATGGTATGATGTTGAAGTAAAAGGAACATATTTTGATACCATGATTGCTCACTATCTGTGTGAACCAGATTTAAGACACAAACTCGATTATCTCTCTGAAGCATATTTAGATTATAAAATGGTGCCCATAGAGGATTTGATTGGTAAAAAAGGGAAAAACCAATTGAGTATGCGAGACATAGATACAGAAAAGGTAAAAGAATACGCTGCTGAAGATGCAGATGTCACCCTACAAATAAAATCAATACTGGAGAAGAAGTTAGACGAGATTGAACTCACTGAACTTTATTATAAGATAGAAGAACCTCTCATTGACGTACTGGCAGAAATAGAGTACAACGGAGTAAGAATCAACCCAGACTTTTTAAATGAATATTCCAAAACCTTAGGAAAAGAAATTGCGAAACGAGAAAAAGAGATTTATAAAAAAGCAGGTGTTCAATTTAATATTGCAAGTCCAAGACAAGTAGGGGAGGTGCTGTTTGATAAATTAGAAATCCCTTATCGATGGAGAAGGACAGGGACTGGTCAGTACAGTACGGATGTGGAGAAACTCAAAGAGCTCTCTGTCAAACATGAGATAGTTAAAGACATCCTTGAATTCCGCAAATTCAGTAAGCTGAAATCTACATATGTTGATGCATTGCCAAATATGGTTAATGAAAAGACGGGACGCGTACACAGTAATTTTAATCAGGCGAGAGCAGCAACTGGTCGGCTGAGTTCTGAAAATCCAAACTTGCAGAATATTCCAATAAAAGATGAAGCAGGAAGAGAAATTCGTAAAGCTTTTGAGCCGAGAGATAAAGATCACATCTTGTTGGCTGCAGATTATTCGCAGATAGAATTGAGGTTAATATCCGAGATCTCCAAAGACGAGTCAATGATGCAAGCGTTTATTGATGGAAACGATTTTCATCGGGCAACAGCAGCAAAAGTATTTGATACACCATATGAAGAGGTTACAGCAGAAGAGCGTCGACGGGCTAAGACTGTCAATTTTAGTGTGATTTATGGCGCTGGTGCCACAAATCTTAGCAGGCAACTCGGCATCAAACGCAAAGAAGCTTCTGAGTTGATTAAGACATATTTTGGACAATTTAGTGGGCTTCAACAATACATGACAGATATTGTTAATTCAGCCAGAGAGAAAACCTATGTGAAAACTTTATTAGGTAGAAAACGGGTATTGCGAGACATTAATTCACATAATGGTTTGACCAGGAGTAATGCAGAGCGAATGGCAATCAATACACCAATTCAAGGGACTGCCGCAGATATGATCAAATTGGCAATGATCGAAATCCACCGAATATTTAAAGAGAAGAAATTGAAGTCTAAGATGATCATGCAGGTACACGATGAATTGGTTTTTGATGTGCATAAATCCGAATTAGAAGAGGTAAAACCAATTATTGAAGAACAAATGAAAAATGCCATTCCAGGCTTAACTGTACCTATTGTGGTAAGCATGGGTACTGGTAATAACTGGTTAGAAGCGCATTAATCGTTTGTTTTTAAAATAGGATTCTACTCATTAACGCAAGGCTTTTTTGCTGAGTCAGTATGCGAAAAACAATACGTCTATATGTTCGGAGTAAACCATAAAAATAAACCATGCCTGAACTAGAAGCAAACGCCAATGACCGACTTTTATCCCTGGATTTTTATCGAGGCTTAGCCATGTTTTTACTCATTGCCGAATTCTCCCATCTATTTTCTTTGGGCGTCTTACCGCGATTTGAAGGAACGTTTGTACATGCATTAGCAAATCAATTTCATCACGTGCCCTGGGAAGGCATGCATTTTTGGGATTTGATCCAACCCTTTTTTATGTTTATTGTCGGTGTGGCGATGCCTTTGTCTTTTTCAAATCGGATGGCGAAAGGAGCGTCGTACAAGCAAATAAGCATACACGTCTATAAGCGAGCATTTCTAATGTTACTTCTTGGTTGGGGCTTGTATTGTGTTGATGCAGGAAGAATTGTTTTCCGATTTCAAAATGTATTGGCGCAACTTGGTGTAACTTATGTTCTTGCCTTTTGGGTTATCCGCAAGCCAGCAGTCATTCAGATTGGGTTTTCTTTATTGTTGATTTTAATTACTGAATGCTTATATAGGTTTTTTCCTGTTGAAGGCTTCACAAATGCATTTGTTGACGGAGAGAATTTTGGCACCTGGTTTAATATTCTTATTTCAGGAGAAGTTGATGGTAGCAATTGGGCGATGTTTAATGCTATACCAACTGCAGCGCATACCATTTGGGGAGTTACGGCGGGCCAATTGCTCATGAGTAATTCTCCATCTAAGAAAAAGCTACAGCTTATAGTAGGCGCAGGGATTGTTGGATTGATTTTAGGTTATGGTTTGAGTCCTTTTACGCCAATAATAAAACGTATTTCCACGAGCACATTTGTGTTTGCCGGTGGAGGATGGTCCTTGATTGCTCTTGCTCTTTGTTATTGGTTAATAGATATAAAGAAATATCAAAGGGGTGTCTTGACTATGGCTATTGTTGGTATGAATCCATTATTTATTTATCTTTTTGCTCATGTTGGTGGAGCTGAATTGATAAAAAAGATATGTTTACCATTTTCAAATGCGCTATTTGGCTGGACTGGAGAAATAGGTCCCCAAGTGATGTTAAGTGGTATGGTACTATTTATTCTGTGGTACATTTGCTACTGGATGTACAAAAGGAAAATTTTTATTCGGATATAGTTTAGTTGTCATAATCAGGAAAGAGATTAAGTTAGTAAATA
>CALLFA010000065.1 GCA_937997635.1 uncultured Saprospiraceae bacterium
TCCGACCTTTGAAAGGCACGAATCGCTCCATCAGAAGCGGCGACCGACAACTCTCCTAGCGGACATAAATTCCCTAATCCGACCCTTGAGAGGCACGAACCGCTTCATCAGAAGCGGCGACCGATACTCTCCTAGCGGACATAAATTTCCTAATCCGACCTTTGAAAGGTACGAACCGCTTCATCAGAAGCGGCCCTTTGACACAATCAATTAATTATCTCCATCAACGGATCGTATGCTTAACCAACATGCTTCACTTTGCATTTCTCGCCCCTAAGGCGAGATTCATAATTTCACACCCATGGGTGGGGGTCATAACTTCCCATCGATAGTGGGATTCTTAACTTCCACCCACAAGTGGATATAAAAAGCCCATCTGATAATATACAGACGGGACATTATAGTAAAACACATTTTTATTTCAGGGATTACTAAATTAAACACCTGCCTACGGCAGACAGGTTCATTATTGCGACTGCAAAGAGCTCTAGTAACACCCATCAATAAACGCATGTAGCTCAGCTCCTTCTTGCACTTCGAATCCTTCTAAAAGAGTGATCTCTGTGCTGGCATCATAGTCTACTTGTGCTGGCGAGACAATCACTTGATTAGATGAGATATAACCTCCAGATGAATATACTTGATTAGTACTTTGTGTACTAGTCAAATCTAAATTGGGAGGACAAGCACCTGGAGTTACATAAGTGTCGCAAGAGTCACCGATACCATCGCCATCAGAGTCCAGGTTTCTGCCTGGTGACCAATTGGATCGACAAAGATCTTCGTTACTTGGGTCCAACTCAAAATTAAACAACTGAATGAATGGCGAATTGTTACCATTAATAAAATAAAAGGAAGTGCCATCTGATGAACATGCATCTTCCGCATTAAAATCCACAATAGCCACTAAGCCAGGTTCAGCATCCTGCACTCTGGCTGCCATATGAGCGTTTACTTCTGGAGCGTTTATTTGACGAATCCAAAATGCGACATCGTCCATGAGTCCATCAAAATGATTACACTTGCATCCAAAGCCTTGACGACCTATAAAAACTGGTTCTTGTCCACTAGATAATAACGATGTTAAGGCATAAGTCTTTATTCCATCAGCAACTCCATTTACATAAAATGTAGCAACAGGATTGATTCCAGATTGATCAACGGATACCGCCACATGTGTCCAAGTATTTTGGAGAATGTCCGTATTACTAAACTGCCATTCTGTAGTAGAACCATTTGATAAAAACAAACCTAATTTACCTGGTTGGTTAAAAAATGGATCATTATCAGCACTGATTCCAAAAATATAGTCTGTATTGGCATTCCCTCCGTGTCCTTTTGATACGATGGTCTTATAATTACCACTTACAGGATGAATCCAAGCCTCAAATGCAAAGTCATCTGATGTGACATCAAATCCCGCGGCATTTAAGATCTCAACATAATCAGAAGTAGTATCTCCTCTGTCTTTAAAATCTAGTGCGGCATCTCTTATGTCAGGACACACATCAATACTTGATGGTATCCCATCTCCATCTCTGTCTCCAAATCTGGCCGTCACCAGAGTTGAATCAGCCTCGCCTTTTTCACCACATATCGGATAAACTCTGAATGTCAGATCATTATAAATATCATTAAATGGTGTATAGTTTGGGTGACCAGGAAGAGCTGCTGATGAATTTCGTTGAATAGTTACTAGTGGTGTTGCACATTGTCCCGCCTGTATGTCATTAGAGTTGTAGATATTGTTTGCGTTATTTAACTGGGTATTCCCTACTTTGACAACTGCTCCAGTATCATTATTTTGTAAATCAACTGTATACTCTCTCGTTTCATTGGTTTCTGAATTATTACAAATATTTAACACGAGAGTTATGGTGCCTTCTATATCATCTTGGATGGCTGTCAAATCTTTTGATGCACTTGCTATATTCCCTTGAAAAAAAGATTCTACATACGGGACATCACGTCTTAACCCACCTTCATATGGGCAGCTTGTTTTGCTACCTCCTCTGTATCTAAAAATAGCACTTCCATATGCTGGATCTGTGTATGCATCAATAACAAGAAGGTCATCATCATCATCTGAAAACGAATAAGTAATATGTTCGAAATTCCCCGCAGTGCTCGTTGTGGTTTCTCCTCTATCACTTTTAAAATTCACATTACTTCCTCCTGTTACTCCACTAGCACCTATTAATGCAACTGTTTCTAAAGCGACATCAGAATCAGTAGCTAAATTGAAACTAATACTAGAACTACTAGTGGTTGAGTTTGAATAGGTAAAATTCCCACCTGCACCAGGACCAGAAAACGTATAGCCATTAACTACTGCTGGAATTGCATCAGCATTGGCTATATTGGTATCATTTTGTTGTAAAACCTGGTTCCAAACAGCGATTTGGTTTTCGGCAGCTGTTCGAATCAGTGTGGGTTGATTTACATCATTTAATAGCCCTTGCTGTGTTTCAATATCGGTAAGTATACCTTGTTTTGTTAGGAAAAATTGGTCTGAATCATCTGGATCCCAAGCGAATACCAATCCTTCATTTTTTGAGAGATTGCAATTCGCATCAAGTATTGTAGATTCATAAATACCATATACTTGTTTCCCTCCAAAACCAATAAATAAGTCTGCATCAGGACCGATACCATCTGGTTGATTGGATGTGAAAAACTCCTGTGTTATTTCGGTACATGTTTCTAAACCATTAACTGTTGACCTTGTCTCAGTCGTTAAACTCGAAAAGGTAGTTTTCGCCGAAGCCTCAAATTCTTGTTCAACGATTACCCCTGCAGAACCTTTGACGCCTATTTGTGGAGCTAAAAAAACGCCAACTCCTAGCGAAGATTCATAGGATTTCTCTTCAATTCGACATACCGTTGTACCTGTCAACCATCTTGTTTGACTATTATCCCCGGGAGGGTCATGCAAGATCATTTGAGGAATATTTGGTGTCAATACTGCTCCTAGCTCTGGCACATTCGTATCCATGACTCCCAAAACAATAATTGGTATATATATGTTAACAGTACTTATTTCTTCTTGAAAATTTTGTGCGCTAATCCTTACTCTTATTGCTCCTGACTCTCTCCCAAGTGAAGGCTTAAACTCAAAAGAAAAATTTGCGTTTTTTGGAGCTGTTGGATTATTATATAATTCTGTTGAAAAGAATGGTTTCTCTGATGGGTTCCTGCTATCACTGAAATAATCTATTCGTATGTTTTGCGAGTTTCCAAAATTTGCATTTAAATTTAAATTTATAGTATAAGGGGTATTCCCATTTTCAAAAAAATAAGCAGTGCTTGCAATTGCTCTATTCGAAAATGGGATATTATTTGTGTTCCCTAAGCCACAAGCTTGAGGATCATTACATGTATAGTGGGCTATAGTTTGCCTGGTACAAATATCGCCATTTAAGTTTTTGCCTTCATTGGGTATATTTTGAATATCATACTCCACAATAGGAACGGCAATAAAAGTCGGATCAAGTATAAAGCCAGAAACTTCTCCTGTTTGAGAAAGACCTATTGTGAGATTGCAGACTACAACAAAGGCTGTGATGATTAATATTTTATAGTTGGATATTATTTTCATAATACTATTTTTTTATTTTTTGAATAAAACAGAGATCTGTCTGTCTGCAGGTAGATTTGGATATAAGAGGATTCAGTTTTAACCAATAGCGATCGAGGTACATTCAAATTGCTTTTCAGACATAGATAGCAAGCCCAATTCAAAAGATTTACGTACCAGACCAGCCGCATTACGGACATCTAATTTTTTGAGCAAGGACTTTCTGTGGTCCTTGGCTGTGAAGTGGCTGATGTGTAAGTGATCAGCAATTTCGTGGCTGGTGAATTCTTGGGCGATGAGGTGCAAGACCTGAGATTCGCGCATAGATATATTTTGTTTCATAGTGTATGATTTTACTATAAATGCCAGTTAAGGTATTAGGTAATTAATAATGGTTTCTTACTACGGTGGTGAAGGGATTCAGAAGAGTTATGGAAGTCTCTTTAGGGAAGCTATCAACATCGTTTATACATTCATAAATGTTTTATTTTTAATTATTTATGTTTTCTCTTTACTAATTGTCTTTCATATTCAGAACCTTTGTTCTTGATATGATAAAGGTAGAGTCAACAATTCATCCCCACAACCCCCCAAATGGGTGAGTGCCTGGTCACGCCTTTAGGCGTGATTAAAAGTCCTAAACGGACTTTTAAAAGGCACGAACCGCTTCATCAGAAGCGGCTGCTAAACATGCTTTAAAAACATTCAATCTTTTTCAAACTTCAATCCCCACAATGTTTGATAAGGAGTGAGCGATCAAGCCTAAAAGGCTTGATTAAAGGTCCTAAACGGACCTTTAAAGCTCACGAACCGCTTCATCAGAAACGGCGACCGACAACTCTCCTAGCGGACAACAAATTTCCTAATCCGACCTTTGAAAGGCACGAACCGCTTCATCAGAAGCGGCGACCGACTACTCTCCTAGCGGACAACAAATTTCCTAATCCGACCTTTGAAAGGCACGAACCGCTTCATCAGAAGCGGCGACCGATTACTCTCCTAGCGGACAACAAATTTCCTAAACGGTCTTTTAAAAGGTACGAACCGCTTCATCAGCAGCGCCGCCCGATTACTCTCCTAGCGGACACAAATTTCCTAACCCGACCTTTGAAAGGCGCGAATCGCTTCATCAGAAGCGGCTGCTAAACATGCTTCTATGCACTCTCATATAATGATGCGTAGGCAACTTGTAATGTCAGCTTTAGACTTTTCACCCAAAGCGGGAAATACTGACTACTTTTGCATTTTTTAAAAAAATGAATTGTCTATATTATAGCACATTGACAGCCATATGTAAGTTGCATGCAAGCTGAAAGAATTGATCAAAAAATGAATAACTAATGAATAAGAATTTTAATACCATAAATTATTGGGCAATAGTCTTTTTAGTTTTTATAGGTAATATAGTTAAATATGTTTATGAACAAATACCTATAAAGTATTCCGGAATAGCTGCAATATTTACAATTTTTGGTCTCATAATTTTACTTAATAGACTATTTGCAAAGAATCACTTTATTGGTATGAAGTTGTTGCAAGCTGGTCAATTCAAAGAAGCAATTCCATATTTTGAAAAAAAGTTATAATTATTTTCATAAACACAAATTACTGGATAAGCTAAGAATGATTATAATGTTAAGTATAGCTAAACTATCTTATAAAGAAAGGGCAGCTCTAAATTTAGCTTATTCATATAGTCAAGTAGATGAAGGACTTAAAGCGAAACAAATTCTTGAAACAATTTTAAAGGAGTACCCAAACAATCATCATGCACGAGCAAATCTAAACATGTTAACAACAAAAGATATTCCAGAATTGGACGTAGATAACACTGAAGAATCCAGCATGTAACACTAAAAAAAATCTCCTAAATAATCAAGGAAATATCCCCATCATCTCATAGTCTCCAGCGATTTTGTCTATGGCATTGATAAACGCGGCTTCTCTGTATGTCTTCACTTTTTTTCGCCTATTCTTCACATCTCTGATGTTATGATAAGCATTGATCATCGTTTCTTCTAGTCCACTTCTGACCAAATCAATTTCATCCCCACCTTTTGTCAACAACTCCTTATTGGCTTTTGACACCGTCTTCCCA
>CALLFA010000066.1 GCA_937997635.1 uncultured Saprospiraceae bacterium
GAAGAAACAAATACCATTGTTGACATAGCTAGCGCCGACGCACAGTTTTCTACATTAGTGGCAGCTCTACAAAGAGCTGATTTAGTAGATGCTTTAAATTCTGCAGGTCCATTTACTGTATTTGCTCCAACGAATGAGGCATTCGAAATTTTACTTGCTGAAAATGGAGTTAGTAGTCTTGATGAATTGTCTGTAGATGTTCTTCGTAATATTTTGCTTTATCATGTTTTAGACGACGTTGTGGAGAGTTCTGATTTGTCAAATGGATATATCCCGACTATAAATACAACTGGTCCAGATGGAACAGCCCTTGATTTATTCGTAGACATTATAGCTACGGGGCCTACGTTGAATTTTGTATCAAACATAACTACTGTAGATATAGATGCTGATAACGGCATTGTACATGTCATTGATCGAGTCTTGAATCCACCTTCTATAGTAGAGATTCTTGCATTCAATCCGAGATTTAACACATTATTCGATGCAATATTTGATGCAGATCTTCTTGATGCTTTGAGTGCATCAGGACCCTTTACACTTTTTGCACCTACGAACGAAGCGTTCGACGGATTATTGACAAATCTTGGAGTCTCTGAAATTTCTGAGATCCCTGTAGAGACTTTGACAAATGTATTGCTATACCATGTTGTCAGTGGTAATATTCGTTCTTCTGATTTGACAAATGGTATGGTGTCTACATTAAATGAAAATAATATGATCGAAATTAACACTGATAATGGGGCGTCCTTAAATGGAGATGTAAACATAGTTGAAGCTGATGTACAAGGAACTAATGGTGTTATACATTTCATAGATCAAGTTTTAGTGCCAGAATTTTAATTATGCGTTAATTGGCACGTTGAGCAGTTTAGGCTGCTCAACTTTTTTCTTAATTCTCTGTTATACATGATAATTCATCTGCTAAATCAAATGCCTCAACTGTCTGGATTGCTGTCAGGAAATAGGGCTGCTCAGAAAAACTTCTACGAGCAGTATAAAATTCAGATGTTCAAACTATGCAGAATGTACATAAAAGACAGACATTCTGCTGAAGATGCTTTGCAGGAAGGCTTCGTAAAAGTGTTTAAATCAATTGAAACATATGATCCTGCAAAGGGTAAGTTTGAAAAATGGATGCGTAAGATTTTCACCAATACTTGCTTAGCTCACTTAAGAAAATCTAAAAGTATAATCTCTCAAACAGTCGAATTAAATACAGTTATTAATGTGTTGAACCAGTCGTTTGATGAGTCAAATGTTACGAATTTATCATTGAACAAGATTTATACTCTTTTACACCAATTGCCAGATGGTTATAGAATGGTTTTTGTCATGTATTTTATTGAAGGCTATAGTCACGCAGAAATTGCAAACCACCTTGGCATTACTGAAAATACATCAAAATCACAGCTCTTTAAATCAAAAAAGAAAGTCCAACAATTAATTGCAGAAAATTTTCCTACCGAGTATTCTAAATACAGCAAAACAGCACAGTAATATGGGGTGGGAAGATTTACATAATGAAATGAATTCGAATCATGCAGAAGATGATTTTGTTATACCTAGCGATCACGTTTGGGATGATATCAATGCAGAGTTGAATGGCAATAAAGATAACCGAGCCTGGTTTTTATTTATTGGTTTGTTTTTATTAGGCAGCTGTTATTTTATATTCAATGACTCCATACATGAAGATGAATATAATAGCGCAGACAAGTCTAAGTATGATGTTCGGGCAAAGATTCAAACGAATTCAAACAATTATGATTTAGTTAACATTAATGCAAGCTTACATGAAGAGGAAACTGAAGTAAATGAAGACATTCTGACAAGTAAAGTGAATAAGGAAATAAAGAGTGAACGATCGGTAAGTCTGTCAGATAAAAATCTTACAAAAAAGAATAATTTAATTAATAAAAGAGATCAAACTATTGATCGATCTTCTTCGCAATCAAATGTGACTGAAACAAATAATTTAGCAGGTTCAAATTCTGACAGTTATGATACAGATTTTAATTTTAAACAATTTGTATGGCTTGAAACTCATGATAAAGAAATTACAACGAACTCTATACTGAAATCGCACAGCAAATCCCAAGATGCCAATGATGTAGAAAGCAGAGTAATTAATCAGATTGACCACCAACGAACTATGATTTTTCCTAGTCACCTTACAAGAAAAAATTCTGTTCTATTTTTTGAAAAACAGGATGTTGGTTTAAATGATAAAATGGTATTTCTTGAGAATAAAAACAAACGAATAAATAGAGCCCTCCGTATATCAGTGCTTGGATATAGCTCTCTTAGCGATTATAACATAAATGATTTTTCTGGATTTGGAACATTAGAATTTGATTTAAAATCTAATTTAAGTACTGGCTATGTTTTTGAATTAGAGAAGTATCTAACAAATCGGTTATTCATATCAACTGGTTTTGGAGTCGATCATTCTCATTTTGACGCAGACTATAGCTTTGACATTTCCGATAATGAAATATTGAACACTGCTCAACAAAATGGGCAATCGATAACAAGTGTAGTAAAACAAATCCCTTCTCTCGCAGGTAATCTGACAAGTGTATTTGAAATAAATACATTTCAAAATCTGCAGTCGAACAACTATTCTGTAAATCTCGGTCACGACTATAAGACAATTTATATTCCACTCTCCATTGGTTATAAGATTCTAGATCAAGACAGACTAAATATGACGATGTCAGTACAAGCAGATTTTTCTAAAAGACTTTTGTCTATTGATACGGGCGTCAACTCCATTCGCTCTGGTGATCCATTGGAAAGTATTCAGCTTCGAGAGTTTTCTGGAAATGCAACAGAGATAAATCCATTTCGCATTTACAACATATACGTAGGACCTAAGACAGAATTTCTGTATTCAATTACCCATAGTCTTCATGTAGGAATGCACCTCAGTTACTCAAAGGCTATCAACACCATATACAGCGATACTAATTTTTCTGTAGATAGACAATTCATCAGATCCGGACTTAAGCTTACACTTTCAATCTGATCTGTCAACTTAAATAAGTTTAGTATTGGCAATAGTTATACCTTGTAGCCAAATATACCTTACGATTTAATTTGAATCAGATAATATCATATGGAAGCAATTCTCTCACTGGATAGAGTTCGTAAATCCTATCATAAGCATTTAGCCGTTGATGACATTAGTTTTAATATGCCTAAAGGAAGCATCTTTGGTTTATTAGGGCCGAATGGTGCTGGAAAAACTTCTCTCATAAGAATAATAACAACCATTACACAAGCGGATTCTGGTCAAGTGTACATCGATGGAGAAAAGTTAAATTCGAATCACCCAAAAGATATCGGATACATGCCTGAAGAAAGAGGATTGTATAAGAAAATGAAAGTAGGCGAGCAACTCGTCTATCTTGCTCAGCTTAAAGGAATGCCAAAAAACCAAGCGAAATCTTCCATCAAAGGCTGGATGGAGAAATTCGAAATAGAGGACTGGTGGGGAAAGAAAATAGAAGAGCTTTCAAAAGGCATGCAGCAAAAAGTGCAATTCATTGCTACCGTCTTACACAAACCAAAACTATTGATTCTGGATGAACCGTTCTCTGGACTCGATCCCATCAATACCAATTTGATTAAAGACGAAATCCATCAACTTAGAGAAGAAGGATCAAGCGTGATTTTCTCTACCCATCGAATGGAACAAGTGGAAGAAATTTGTGAAAGAATTGTATTGGTAAGTCAAGGAAAGAACATATTGGAGGGCAAGGTTGATGCCATCAAAAATGATTTTAAGGAAAATCTGTTCAAAATAGAATTTGAGGGAAAATTACCTAATGAATTAAATGGGCATTTTGAAGTTATTTCCGATACCGACAAAGAATTGATCATTAAAGCAGATGGAAATACGAATTCAAATGTGCTGTTAAAAGAAATTATGGAAAGAGGATTTGAGATTAAATCTTTTCATGAAATGTTGCCAAGCCTGAACGAAATATTCATCAAACAAGTAGAAGGCAAAAGCTATGAATAAAATTTGGTTAATCACGAAAAGAGAATATTTCTCAAGAGTAAAAAATAAATCGTTTATTCTAACAACATTATTGATGCCACTTGGCATATTAATCTTTGGAGCAGTAGCAGCTTGGATATTTTCTCAGAGCTCAGATAAAGCAAAGACAATTGCTGTGGTTGATCCTGCTGGTATCCTTACGGATAATATGCCAAAGCTAAACAACATTAATTTTATATTAAGCGATAAGGACCTACAAGCGTTAGGTGAAGATGTGAAAAATGAATCCTTAGATGGCGTTTTAGAAATTCCATCTGAAATAGACTTAAAATCAAAAAACCTGAATATAAATTATTATTCAGATGATTTATTAGCTATCGATGAAAGCATGAGTATTACGAGTTCCATTCGGTCTAGTGTGCGCAATTATAAAATTAAAGCACTTGGGTTCGATAAAGAGATTATTGATAACTTAAGAGTCGATGTTGATTTAGCGCCGAGTTCAATAAAGAAATTAACTGGTGATAAAATTGAGGAAGGAGAACGAGAGATCAATGAATATACCGGAACGATAGGTGCTATTTTAGGTGGAGTGATCGGCTATTTGATGTTTTTTATTATCCTGTTGTATGGATCTTTAGTTATGCGTTCGGTGATGGAAGAAAAAGTAAACCGTATTTCAGAGGTAATGATTTCATCGGTAAAGCCTTTTGAATTGATGATGGGGAAAATACTTGGTGTAGGATTGGCTGGGTTGACACAATTAGGTATTTGGTTGGTATTTGTTCCTGTTATTTTAATGATCGTAATGCCATTCATAGGTGTTTCATCTCCTGATGTCACTGATATGGTCAACATACCTGAAGCAGAAATGAAAGCAGCAATGGAATCTGCTCCAAATAATGAAGATTTAGCGCAGATATTAAAAGGCTTGTCTGAGGTAAACTGGTTGAAGCTAATTCCTCTGACATTAATTTATTTCTTTGGAGGATATTTTGCATACGCAGCATTATTTGCAGCAGTGGGATCAGCAGTCGGTGAAGACATTAATGAAGGACAGTCATTGACCTTTCCAATCATGATTCCATTAATTATTAGTATGTACATCAGTATGAGTGCTGTCACAGCTCCAGATTCTTCAATGGCAGTCTGGGCCTCAATGATCCCATTACTGTCCTCCGTAGTCATGCCTGTGCGCTTGCCTTTGGATCCCGCTTGGTGGCAAATTTTAATATCGATTGCTTTATTGATTGTATTTATTTTCGCAACGGTATGGCTTGCAGGAAGAATCTATCGCGTAGGTATTTTGATGTATGGCAAAAAGGCAAGTATAAAGGAATTGAGTCGATGGATATTTTATAAGAGCTAGCCGATATATACCAAAATGAAAATAGTTTGACCGTTTCTTACTTGATTTTTTATCTGTTCTCATCGTTGAAAATACTCGTGAATACCTGCATTCACTGCGTTTTTCGTCTTGACAACAGACAAAACATCTACGTAATAAATCAGTCAAACCATTCTCCTTCTGGTATTGTTATTAGAACACCTTTTCTAGTTGAGTTACTTTAGTTTATTCTTGTGAATAATAATACCTTCATCTTTATTCCTAAATGATGGCGTGGATCTGCAAAGTATTTTTCTGTTTTCTTTTTTTATATACGACTGTATCAGGACAACAAAGGTTACAGACAGATCACCACGTACATATCTTCTCAGAAGATTTATTGAAGTATATTAAAAGCCAACGATTACTAAGTAATTCCTTCAATAAAGAAGAGGCTTATTATACAGACATAGATACCATACTAAAGTATTCAGCGGCAGAAAAGTTGTGGCTTATTTCAACAGGATATGCATATGCCACAAGTCCCGGTCTTAAAACTGAACTCAAGCTCCAATTACTGGAGCATCAGCATCTTCACAAAGCTGCTGTAAAATATCCGAATAGGGTAGAGCCTTTCTACAGTGTAAATCCATTGAAGCCCTATGCACTTCGGCTAGTAAGACGGGCGCATAAGTATTTGGCGTTCAAAGGGATTAAATTACATTTCCAGTCATCTCAATTAGAATTTCAAAATCAAGGCCATGTCAGACGCTTGCAAGAGTTGTTTTCTTATACAGGCAAATGTAATATTCCTGTCATTCTGCATTTCCAAAACCATAAAAATGGCATCAATACTGCAGATATAGATTTTTTCTTTAACTCTATACTACCTAGAGAATACAAGCATCAATTAATCTTTGCACATCTAGGAAGTGCAGGCTGGCTTAAGCAAAAGGACGTGGAAAATGCGAAATTCATTAAACTCATAGCTGATGATCATCCGAATATTGAGATCAAATTCGATCTTTCTGCAATACTGCACCCGAATTTGAACAATATTGAATTATTGACAAATAAAGAATTATCTGATTTAATAAAGTCCATTGGTCCAAAGCAACTTTTATTTGGTAGTGATTATCCCCTTTATACAAGTAAAGAGTATTTAAAAACGATTCAAGGCACATTATCTTTAAATCGAAGACGGTGGAAGAAGCTCTTAAGAAATACTTGGTAATTCCATATATGAATAACAAGGGGTTCTTTACTGATGGTTGTGCCAAAATATTCAACTAAGTAACCATACAATTAGAATGACCGGTTTTATCATATCAAATTTTAGTCTACATAGGGAATTTTCATTTTCAAATATTTAGTAATCAATTAGATACAATTTAAATAATTAACACATATAAGTATATTGTTATATGTTATTGATTATCAGTGCATTATCTATTGATAAGTCAGTCATAATTGTTAGATTTACTAAACAGAAAGACTTCCCATTTTTTAATTGCATGAATCATTAACTGACTATGAGCATTCGAAAAAACCTTGTCGCCTTACTGCCAACACTTTTATTATTTCTCACTGTTAATAATCAATCGGCCATTGCGCAGTGCGGTGATCTTTACATCGCTGGTGTGATTGACGGACCTCTTTCTGGTGGTAACCCTAAAGGAGTATTGTTCTGTGCGAGCGCCAATATTGCTGACCTTAGTATATATGGCTTTGGATCTGCGAATAATGGAGGTGGTACTGATGGAGAAGAATTTACTTTCCCTACAAGTACCTTAAATGCAGGAGATTGTTTCTGGGTAGCTAATGAATCAACTGAGTTTAACAACTGGTTTGGATTTACACCTTGTTTTACAGATTCAGGAGCAACGATAAACGGTGATGATGCTATTGAATTGTTCTGTAACGGCAATGTGGTAGATCTATTTGGAGACATTAATATGGGTGGCAGTGGGTTATGTTGGGACTATTTGGATGGATGGGCTGCAAATAATATGAGTATGCAGAATGGAGGTGCATTTGATTGCAATGATTATGCGTTCAGTGGGATTAATGCCTTAGACGGCGAAACATCAAATGCAACTGCAATAAATCCATTTCCCATTTCGACCCAAACCTGTCCTGTACAAATGCTAGACTGTGCAATTACTAATGTCACAGTTATGCAAGACGGCACATGTTCTGGTGATGATGCTAGTTATGAAATATGCGCTGATGTCACTGGCGGCTCAGGAAACTATGATCTTGTTGATGTAGATAATGCCAATGCCATAGTATCATCTCTGACAGGTCAAATGGATGGTACAATCTGTTTTATGGTGACATTAACTGGACCGACAACTGCAGCAGCTTTAAATGTCGATGTTGTCGATAATATGGATGCAACTTGCATAAGCGGGTCTCCAGTGGCAGTAACAATTCCAGCTTGTCCGATTACGACTTGTTCGATCACTAATGTCACTGTAATGGCAGATGGTTCATGCTCTGGTAACGATGCTACCTATACGATATGCGCAGATGTAGCAGCAGGAAGTGGTAACTATGATCTCGTAGATACTGGAAACGGAAATGCAGTCTTAGCAGCTTTGTCTGCTCAACCTGATGGTAACATTTGTTTTACTGTCACATTAACTGGTCCAACAACAGCGAGCACCATAAGTGTTGATGTTTTGGATAATGGCGATCCAAGCTGTATTGGTGGCTCACCAACTACAGTGACTATCCCAGTGTGTCCTATTGTTTCATCATCAGATGTTTTCATTTCTGAGCTAAGTTATGACCCATGTGGAGATCAAGGAAGTGATGGAGACTGCGAATACATAATATTAACCAATCCAAGTGCTTCAGCAGTAGATTTAACTGGCTTCACAATTACTAATGCAGTGACATTCACCTTCCCTGCTGGAACAATGATACCTGCAGGCGGGACATTATCTATTGGCTCTTCCACTAATTGTACAGGACTAGCAGCCTTTGACCTTGCTAGCTTGGGTGGTAGTTTAGGAAATGGGGGTGAAACTGTTGATCTCCTAGACCCAAATGAGAATATAGTGTACAGTGTAACTTATGACCCTGGAGACGGCGCTGATGGGAATTGTATGGCGCTATGCTATGACCAAAGTGGTACAGTATCAGAATGTCCAAGCAGCCTAGATACAGGAGGAATGTGTCCTGATTTATCTGCTCCTGCTCCACCTGTCATTATAACCGAAAGTACTTGTCCTTCTGGTGGTACAGTCCCTACGGGAGGCCTTATTGAATTACCTGCAACAGATTGTCCTACAGGTTCGACATTAGAATTCTCAGAAGATGGAATGAATTGGAGTCAAACACTTACCATTATGTATGACCAAGATGGTCCACCGCAGACCATCTCGACAAGATGTATTTGTGACTCAGATCCGACAATGATTTCTCAGATAAGTGGCATTAGTACTAATCCTGGATCATGTGCTGGATGCGCTGCGTCTATTTCTACATTTCCAGCTAACGGTAACTAATCTAAACAAAAAATAAATTAGTACGCCCTTGAAACTGGAGATCCTATACATCCCATTATTTTACCTGCTATGCCTTGGCATGACCCAAGCGCAGGGAACTTGTGATGAGATCATCATTGAAGCTGAACCAGTTTGCAATGCCATTGGCAATACATTTGACATAAACTACACTATCTCAGGCAATGCCATCGGACCTTTCACAATAATGGAGTCCTCAGGGGGTGCTTCACAATCTGGACTGTCCGCTACTGGCACCATTTCAGGATTGACATATGTCAACCAAAACAATAAAGTGACACTCACAATTACAGATGAAGCATCAAACTGTATGACTACCTATGATGTCCTACAACTCAATTGCACTGACCAAACTGTATGCGATTGTTCTACACCAGATCTTCCGTTTTCTATAAATGTTCAGGCAAGTGGCAATGGGAATGGGTTTAGCATGGTCTATGCATTAGTCGACCCTAGTACAGGACAAATTTCTCAAATAAATCAAACAGGTGCCTTCGGTTCATTTCCTGATAACATTGTCTGGGATGTGTATGCATTTAATGTCAGCGACCTTGAACTAATGGCATTTACAACTGCTTTACAGCAGTCAACAGGTATCGGAGATGCAACAACTGATCCTCCCTCAACTGCATTTGAAACATTTTGTTATACTTTCCAAACAACAACACTAGCTGCTAACTGCAATTGCCCAACCATCTGTGAAGATATAGTGATTGACGCAACGACCATATGTGATACAGGAGGCGGAAGCTATTCTATTGTCATCAATTCAATTACAGGAGGAGATGGAGTAGTTGGTAATTATATCGTTACGATAGGAGGGACAGATTTTATATACCCAACCGATTTCCCACTCAGTGGTCAAGTATATTCAGGAGACGATCAATCAAGTGTGTTATTGAATATTCAAGACGCTGATGATGCGAGTTGCACAACAACATTCGAAGTGTTTGAATTAAATTGCGTGGATCAAACAATGTGCAATTGTACGCTTGATGATCCGCTTACAATCAGTGTTCAAGCAAGCGGTAATGCGAATGGTCACAGCATGGTGTATGTATTAGTAGATCCATCAGGCACAGTCGTTTCAGCAAATGGCTCTGGTATGTTTGGTGATTTACTAGGAGATGGTAGTATGTATACTGTAATAGCCGTAAATTATGATGACACAGATGAGCTTGCTCTTTTAGGAGATATAGATGCATTAATCAGCAATGGTTTGGGAGCAGGTGACCTGTTAACTCCAGCAGGAAGCTTTCTTAATTATTGCTATGAAGCATTTACCGCAGAGATTGGAGAGGATTGCATGTGTTGTGACATTAGTGATGTTGTTGCAGAGGTTTCAGAATGTAATGACAATAATACAGGAGGGACTGGTACAGATGACACCTTTAATTTCACATTATCAGTAACTAACCAGACCACACCTAATACTGGTTTTCAATTTGACGGCACAGCTTTAGGTTTAACGATGATGGAAATCGGGACTTATGGACCAAATGGCTATTCCTCTGGTAATTTACCTATTGGTTCGTTAGGAGGGACTACTGTGACAATAACAGTGATAGATCAAGTTGATCCTAATTGCACATTTGATGTAGACATCGCAGTTCCAGAGCCTTGCTCATGTGAAATTACACCAACTGTTGCAAATTTGGAATGCAATGACAACGGTACACCAAGTGACCAGACAGATGATACATTTACCTTTCAAGTCATGGTCAACGGTAGTTCGTCCTTTCCAAATGCCACTCAAATGTTTACCGATAATCTAGGGAATGGAGGCAATTATGGCGATATCCTGGATTATGTAATAGATTTTTCTGATGGTTTTGTTGACATTGTCTATACAGATGTTGACAATCCTGATTGTACAATAACAATACGAGTAAATGCACCACAACCTTGTGTATTTGAATGCTCAATCACCCCAACAGTAACAATCTTTGAGTGTGACGACAATGGATCTCCAGATGACCCAGATGATGACCGTTTTATGTTTGAAGTTACCGTTAATGGAACTTCAAATTTTCCAGGTACTCCTCAAGCATTTACTGATAATCTTGGCAATTCTGGTATTTATGGTGCAACTATAAATTATGGATATTTCCCAATTGCGGGTGGTCCAATTACCATTACATATAACGATGCAAATGACCCGTTTTGTCAAACAACAATAGACATAAATCCTCCACCTACATGTTCTGATTTTATGTGTACAGACATCATTGTTGACGCAACCACTATTTGCGAAGGAATTGATGGCACATATACCATTGTCATAAATTCAATTACTGGTGGGGATGGAGTGGCTGGTGATTACATTGTCAATATAGGAGGAATGGACTACACCTTCCCAACAGATTTCCCATTAGCTGGACAAGCTTACAGTGGTGGTAATCAAGGCACAGTATTGTTGGAAATTTCAGATGCTGATAATGGTACCTGTACAACGACATTCGAAGTCTTTGAATTAAACTGCATAGAACAAACGACATGTAATTGTGGTAATGATCCCAATGATCTAACAATAAATGTTCAAGCAAGCGGAGAAGCCAATGGTTTTGACATGCATTATGTTTTAGTTGATGTAAACGGAATTGTTCTTGATGCAAATGCTTCAGGTTCATTTGCCAACTTAATTGGTGACGGCCGATCATATGAGATTATCGCTATCAATTATGAGTCTTCAGATGCCATGATTATAAGTGATATACAGAATTTAATCGATAGTCCTATTGCACCTCTTTTAACAAATACGTCTCCGTTTGATGCCTATTGCTTTACAACTGCGAGTACGACTTTGAGTCCAAATTGTGTTTGCTGTGACATTAGCGGTGCAGATATTCAAGTCCTTGATTGTAATGATGAAGGCACACCAGGAGATCCAGCTGATGATACATTCGGCTTTACCTTAAATGTGACACAGAGTGTAGTCGATGGACAAAATAATGGATTTGTATTCGATGGCAGTGCTTTAGGTTTAAGTATGTCAGAGTCAGGTGTTTATGGACCTAATGGCTATTCGGTTTCTGGTATTTTGATTGGTGCAAACGCAGGAAATACAGTGACAATTACTCTAGTAGATGTAGACAATTCACTCTGTACATTTGATGTAGATATTACTATTCCATTGACATGTTCAGAAGCAATATGTGAAATAACTCCCGTAGTCACGTCGACAGCTGTCTGCGATGATAAAGGTACACCAGGAATTCCAAGCGATGACACATTTACGTTTGTCATCACTGTTAACGGAAGTTCGACTTTTCCAGGAGCCTCTGGAGTTTTTATGGACAATTTCGGTAATTCAGGTTTCTACGGGACCAATGTCGTATATCAATTTGACATCTCTGACGATTTTGTTGACATTACATTTACCGATACAGACAATCCAGATTGCACAGCAATGATTCGAGTTGATGCACCAGACACATGTTCAGATGCCATGTGTGTTATAGAACCAATGCCACCGTCTAACGTCATGTGTAATGACAATGGAACTCCAGGAGACCCATCTGACGATACATTTACCTTTGATGTTGTTGTTAATGGTGATTCTACATTTCCAAATGCAAGCGATACCTTCATTGACGATCAAGGCAGTATGCCAATGGCCTATGGTTCAACAGTGAGCTATGGACCTTTTAATATAGCTACAGGAAACTTTACAATAAATTATTCGGATGGAGACGGTAATCCATGTATGGCGTCGATTGATGTTGTCGCACCGAGTACTTGTTCAGGAGCAACATGCGAAATAAATCCTGTTGTGACATCAAATCCTGTATGTGATGATAATGGCACACCAGATGATCCAACAGATGATACATTTATCGTTGAAGTGACCATACAAGGTGTATCCACTTTTCCTAATGCTACAAATACTTTCTTTGATAGTGAAAGCAATGTGGGAGTGAATTATGGACAAACAATTCAATACCAATTCCCGATATCAGGAGGAAATATAATGTTGACCTACACGGATTCTGAGGAGTCTGGGTGTACAGAAAGCATTGTAATTATGGCACCTTCAACCTGCTCAGACCAACCACCTTGTGAAGATATACTCGTAGAAGCCTTTAGTGAATGTGAAAATGATGGGACCTTTACGGTAGTCATTAGCAGTATAACTGGAGGTACGATGTCTGGAACTTTCAATGTGACTGTGGCAAATGAAACACAGCTATATAGCGGAGCTCAGTTGTTCTTTACGGATTTACTATACAGCAACGGCCCCACACAGGGAACGGTGACAATTTCTATAGAAGATGCAAGCTTAAGTTCTTGCTCGACTACATTTGAGGTTTTCGAACTCAACTGTGTGGATCAAACAACTTGCGATTGCACAAATGATCCCAATGACCTTACAATAAATGTTCAGGCAAGTGGAGAGGCTAATGGCTTTCAGATGTATTATGTATTGGTTGATGAGAATGGAAATGTGATAGCTGCTAGTGCAACTGGTTCCTTCCCGAATTTAATGGGTGACGGTCGCGATTACGAAATCATCGCCATCAATTATGAGTCTTCAGATGCCATGATTATAAGTGATATACAGAATTTAATCGGTAGTCCTATTGCACCTCTTTTAACAAATACGTCCCCCTTTGATGCCTATTGTTTTACAACTGCGAATACAATCTTAAGCCCAGATTGCATGTGCTGTAACATTAGTGCTGCCGTTGTTGAAGTCCTTGATTGCAATGATGAAGGCACACCTGCTGACCCTAGTGATGATACTTTCGGATTTACATTAAATGTCACGCAGGATATATCAGACTTACCAAACACTGGATTTGTATTTGATGGAAGTGCTTTAGGGTTGACTATGTCAGAATCAGGCACTTATGGCCCTAATGGTTTCTCTGCTATGGGGATATTAATTGAAGCTAATTCTGGAACTACAGTGACGATTACCTTAGTGGATGCAGACAATCCATTCTGTACATTTGATGTGGATATTATGATTCCATTAAGCTGTTCAGGAGCAACATGCGCTATAAGCCCACAAGATGCTATAAATATTACCTGTAATGACAACGGCACACCAGCTGATCCTAGCGATGATACATTCACTTTTGATGTTGTCGTAAATGGAAGTTCTTCATTCCCAAATGCGAGCAATACATTTATAGACGATCAAGGCAACACTGTACCGAATGCATATGGTTCCACAGTAAGTTATGGACCATTCCCAATAGGTGAAGGAGCTGTGGATATCGTCTTTACTGATGCTGATGAAGCGAGTTGTATAGCGATGATTACAGTGGCGCCTCCAGCAACATGCTCGGGAGCTACCTGTGAAATCACTCCGGGAAATGCAGTAAATATTAGCTGCAATGATAACGGCACTCCTGACGATCCTAGTGATGATACATTCACTTTTGATGTTGAGGTAAATGGAAGTTCTTCATTCCCAAATGCAAGCAATACGTTTATAGACAATCAAGGCAATATGGTTCCGATTGCTTACGGTTCAACAGTGAATTATGGGCCATTCCCTATAGGAGCAGGAGCTGTAGATATTGTTTTTACGGATGCTGATGAAGCGAGCTGTACAGCGATGATTACAGTAGCGCCTCCAGCAACATGCTCTGGAGCTACATGTGAAATCACTCCAGAAAATGCAATAAACATTACCTGCAATGACAATGAAACACCCTCCGATCCTAGCGATGATACATTCACTTTTGATGTTATAGTAAATGGAAGTTCTTCATTCCCAAATGCAAGCAATTCTTTTACAGATGATCAAGGCAATACTATTCCGAATGTCTATGGTTCTACAGTAAGTTATGGACCATTCCCAATAGGAGCAGGAGCTGTAGATATCGTCTTTACCGATGCTGATGAATCGAGTTGTACAGCAATGATTACAGTGACCCCTCCAGCAACATGCTCTGGAGCTACTTGTGAAATTTCTCCAGAAGATGCAATAAACATAACCTGCAATGACAATGGAACACCCGCCGATCCTAGCGATGATACATTCACTTTTGATGTTATGGTAAATGGAAGTTCTTCATTCCCAAATGCAAGCAATACGTTTATAGACAATCAAGGCAGCACTGTTCCGATTGCATATGGTTCCACAGTAAGCTATGGGCCATTCCCGATAGCCAGTGGAAATGTGACCATCACATATACTGATGCTGATGAATCGTCTTGCCAAGCAACACTGGAAGTCATTCCCCCAGCAACATGTTCAGACTTTATGTGTACAGACATTGTTGTTGACGCCACAACTGTTTGTGAAGGGACAGATGGAACTTATTCCATTGTAATCAACGCTATCACGGGAGGAGATAATATGTCGGGTGGGTATGTGGTCACCATTGATGGCAATGACTTTATGTATCCTGTCGATTTCCCTTTAACTGGACAAATGTACAGTGGAGGCGATCAAAGCAGCATTCAATTAGAAATTGCAGACGCAGATAATGCCAGTTGTACAACAAACTATGAAGTATTCGAATTGAATTGTGTAGAACAAACAATGTGCGATTGTGCTCTTGATGGGCCACTGTCGATAAATGTTCAGGCAAGTGCCGAAGCAAATGGGCATAGTCTCGTGTATGTGTTGCTTGACCCTTCTGGAACGGTCGTCTCAGTAAATGGCTCAGGTTCTTTTGGCGGTTTGGTTGGAGATGGAAGCAACTACACAGTGATAGCAGTCAATTACGAAGATGCCGATGTAGCAATATTAGGAGATATAAACTCACTGATCCTCAATGCGAATACTGCTGATGAATTGCTGATGATGTTAGGTACGTTTTCTGATTATTGTTATGATGTCATGACGGTTGATATAGCAGAAGAATGTGATTGTGGATCGTGTTCGATAGACCCAAATGATGCTTTTAATATTCTTTGTATTGATGGAGGTACGCCTGGTGACCCGTCTGATGATACCTTTACTTTTTCAGTATTGGTTGATGGTTCAAATACAACTGACGGCGGATTCAATATGTTTAGTGATGATTTTGGAAATGTAGGTAGCTACGGTGCAATTATTGATTATGGACCTTTTGAGATTGCAAGTGGTTCCATACAAATAACTTATACAGATGAAAATGATCCAGATTGTACAACTACGATAACGGTGGAACCACCAGCTACTTGCTCTAGTGCTACTTGTGAATTTACTCCGATCGGACTATCAATAGCTGTATGTGATGATAACGGAACTCCATCTGATCCTTCCGATGATACCTTTACATTTGATTTGAATGTGAATATAATGTCAACATTTCCAGGAGGTTCACAAACCTACAGCGATGATCAAGGGAATAGCGGAATACCTTATGGCACAAATCAGTCTTACGGGCCATTTCCGATAGTGGGTGGTTCTGTGGAAATTATGATTGTGGATGATGACGAACCCAGTTGTACAACAATTATAACGGTAAATCCACCTGAGACATGTTCTGATGTAGTCGATTGTATGTCCTTTGATGGCACTGGTGAAGAACTTTGCGCAATCATTGAAGCAGATCCGAACAGTCCATTGGCTACTTTAGATTGCGATGGTGGAGGCATAGATAATGCAACAGAATGTTTGGCCAATACTGATCCCACAGATCCAGAAGATGATTGTGAAGCAGCTATTGCACAGATGGTAGATATATGCGCATTGATCATCACAGATCCGATGGGACCACTGGGAACATCTGATTGCGATGGTGGTGGTGTACCAAACAATGTAGAATGTTTTGGCTCCGATGGAGATCCCTCAACACCTCATGATGGAATACCATCAGATCCTATTGTAGAAGGAGATGACTGCGATGCATTTATCGACAATGGAGACGGCTTATGTGTTTTCATAGAAAATAATCCATCAAGTACAATAGCAACAGTAGATTGTGATGGTGGTGGTGTTAACAATGAAGATGAATGTCAAGTCGGTACGAATCCTTCTTTTGCAGCGGACGATGAATTGTGCACAGATATTTTAATAGACGCGACTACAGAATGTGCAGCTGACGGCACCTACACGATTGTGATAAATTCAATTGTCGGAGGCGATGTTGTGATGGGTGATTATATAGTGACTATAGAAGGAACCGATTTCAACTATCCAGCAGATTTCCCATTAATGGGTCGAACCTATAGTGGTGGTGATCAAGGTAAAATTCAAATAGAGATTACTGATGCAGATAATGAGGATTGCAATACGTCTTACTTATTGTTCGAGCTCAATTGTGTTGATACAGAAGTTTGTGAATGTGCCAATGCGCCAAATAGCTTAACCATTAATGCGCAGGCTTCAGCAAATGCAAATGGATTTGATTTGGTCTACATACTTTCTGATGGTACGAATCTTACGATCAACCAATCAGGTTCATTTCCAAACATTAATGGTACAGGAATAGGCTACACTGTTTATGCCGTTCATGTCGAATCTGCAGATATTGCCATCATTCTTAACATGACTATTGATGATTTAGATGACCTGATTGCAACAACAGGAATTTTTGAGAGTGCGTGTTACGATTTAATGAGTGAAGATTTCGTCGGTGATTGCAATTGCGCAGTGTGCTCCTTTGACAATGTCATCATCACACCACTTTGTGATGGATCTATCGAAGGCTTTTATGATTTAGAAATTTGCTTTGAAATCACCAGTCCAGATACAGAAGATTTTATTGTTACGATTGACGGTGTGAATTTTGGACCATTTTTATTTAGCTCACTAGATGCGGATAATTGTTTTGTGATTTCTGGCCAAGACTTAATGATGGTTGGTGATGAAGAGACTGATATAGAAGTCATCATTGGTCAGTCTATTCTAAGCAATATAAGTCCATTCATTTCTGAAATTCATTATGACAATAATGGTACTGATGAAAATGAAGGGGTAGAGCTAACGGCTCCGCAAGGCTTCGATTTTACAGGATATTCACTGGTTTTATATGATGGCGGAGATGGTGAAGTGCAGAGAACGATTGACTTAACTGGAATTGCTGTAGGTGAAACTTGTGGTGCATTATTTTTTCCAATTAATGCAATTCAAAATGGCGGTGCTGACGGTATTGCCTTTGTTGATCCCAATGGCATTGTCTTAGAATTTTTAAGTTATGAAGGCACATTGACTGCCTTGGACGGACCAGCAATAGGAATGACTAGTATGGATATTGGTGTTTCAGAATCATCGACGACTGATGCTTTAGAATCCCTTCAATTGACGGATTTTGGATGGGTAGGACCACTCCCTGCAACACCTAATGAAATAAACGCAGGCTTATCCTGTACGGTACAAGATCCAACTTGTCTGACTACTGAGGATTACGATGAAATCTCTTGTTTTGATCCTTGTCTTTTTGTTGTCGAACCCATTGTAAACGACACAATCCAATTTTGTGCAGGAGACAATGTATTTATTCCTGTTCAATCAGGTAGTTCATTTAGTCCGACAGACGCAACTAATTTATTCTTTAGCGAATACATAGAAGGTACGGGTCCAAACAGATGTCTAGAAATTTTTAATGGTACTGGAATGCCGATCAATTTGGATGGATGGTCTATAGATATTTACAGCAACGGCAATACCACTTCGACTAATACCGCTTTACCAAACATGACAATTGCAGATAATGATGTATTCGTTATTTGTGATCCTGATGCAAGTTCTTTTGCCTTAACAGTAACTGATTTTACTTCTGCATCTGCCACAAACTACACAGGCAATGACGACATTGTTTTGGTTGATCCTAACGGTGTGCCAGTAGATATTCTCGGTACAGTTGGCTCAGCTATAGATTTCGGGACGGACAGATCATTTATTAGAGATTGCTCAGTCATTGAAGGGAATCCAGATGTTTCTTTGACATTCATCCCTGCAGACTTTGGTTGGAATGATGGTGGATTGAATGATTTTTCTCTGCTTGGTGATCATAATTATTGTGGAGTTGCTGAAATACCAAATGACTGTACGTTCGATGTCTTTTTGGAAGATCCAACCACAGGTGCAGAAGCTATTCTTACCGGTTTGGAAGATGGGTTTAGTGTGGAAGAACTAGGTGATGTTTCTGACAATCAAATTGTCTATATCGTATGTGTCACGCCAGAAGGTTGTATAAGCGCACCAAGACCTGTCCGATTGTCCATACAAAATTTAGGTACGATTGCATGTGAAGATGTGATTCAAGTCTCACTCGGTACCAGCTGTGAATTTGAAGTCACTGGTGATCTCCTACTGTCTGATGATCGAAGCATAGACTTTTATGATTTAGAACTGGTTTCAGAATTTGGTGATATACTTACCAGTAATGTGGTGACAGATCGATACGATGGGCAAACACTCCAATACCAACTGACGGATTTATGCTCTGGTGTTAGCTGTTGGGGAGAACTCAAAATTGAAGTAAAATTCAAGCCATTTCTCACCTCTCCTTGTTCATTTATTCCAGGCTATACGGAGTCCTTTACTGGAGAATTGAGTAATGGTGAAAACGAAGTAGCCACCTTCGAAACAATAGATGAATGTCAAACGGTGAATATTGATATCGCCACTGATTTAACATACAACTGTGGGACGGCTGACAATATAGATTGGTGTGATGGCACATATACGGTTAACATCAATTTCTTTGATATTCTTGTGTTTACAGACTCTGGATTAAGTGGGCCTACAAGTATTCAGCTGAGTGATTTAGATCGAGTTGGAGATTATGATATTGAAATCATACCTGAGCAAACAAATGTAGAAGGTACGTACGCGATAGATATAGTGGTGGCACCATGCGATCCAGCAATCGAATGTATTTTCACATGTGCTGTAAATGGCCCATTAGACAGTATTTTCTTTTCAAATTTGACACAACCCAATAATGGCTTTATTACACTCAGCGAAGCTTCCTTCATGTTAGCAGAATCGTGTTTCCAGCCTGTTGTAGAATTAAGAGAAACTGTTGAAGAATCTGGAGATATATGTGATGGTGGAATACGAAGAGAGGTTGTTTATGATGGGACTATTATCAATAAAGATGGAGAACGCGAGAAACTAGAAATTCTACGACAAGTATATAGAGAAGTGCAGACTCCTTTTAGTTCTATCGTCAAACCACATGATTTAGAATTAGAGTGCGAGGCACCGAATGATCCACAAAGTATCTTTGATCAGTTTTTTATACCAAATAATTCATTAGCAGATTCAATAGCAATATCTAATGCATTCCCGTATGTCTTTTTACTTACACCTGAGAATGAGCGAATTGGCAGATCAGTTGAAGTAGAAGTGCCAGTCTTAGTCCATTTTCTTCAAAGGATTGATACAATTAAAGTAGAACGAGTGATAAATGGCGAGTTATTGCTGGTCGATTTGATTCAAGAAGAATTAATGGATTCCATTCGAATTGATACTGTACGGAGATTTGTCACCATACTTAAGCCTTTCATGCCCGATAATCCAATGTGCGGATATGGGCTGAGCTATGAAGACGTGGGCATACCTAAATGTGGTAATGAAGTCTTGACACTTCGGACTTGGACGTTCCTCGACTGGTGTACACAAGACATTAGACAGTTGCCTGCTCAAAGAATTATTAATGTAGATTCTGGTCCTAGTATTCAAGATTCTTTGATCGATCAGACGGTGTCAATAGATCCGTTTAGTTGCGCAGCGACATTTGAATTGCCAGATATCACAGCATTAGATGATTGCGGGACACCAGATGGATTGACTCTTGAATGGAGTACAGATGAAGGGACTATTGTTGATGGATTTGTGATCAATCTTTGGGAAGACAATTCGCCTGTGACCTTAATTGCTACTGTTACAGATGAATGTGGGAATTCCTCAAAAGATACGATGCGTTTGGTGATAGAAGATTTGATAGCCCCGACGGCTGTTTGTTTAGATGATATTCAAGTCGGTATCACGACTGGAGGACTTGTTTTTGTCGATGCAGTAAATTTTGACAATGGCAGTAATGATTTTGGATGTGGTGATGTTTGGGTCAAAGCAATCAGAAGGGAAGATTTAAGGGGTACTTCAAATGGATTTTGGAATGATAACGGACCAAATAGACAAGTCCAATATTCGACAGTACCCGATGCCAATTTCACTTCAAGATTTACGTGTAACAACGCAGAAGCGGATGATTTTAGAGCACTTTTCCGAGATATAAACAATAATATCATTGGTGTAGAGATCGGTACCCAAGTATTTTTTGATGACCAGGTTGCATTCTGTTGTGAAGAAATTGGTTCTGATGAATTGTATGTGATGGTGCGTGTGTTTGATGTCGATCCAGGTCCAGGTGCTGTCGATCCACGACGGATGGAAAGAGAACCAACAGGTCCAATATTTGTTCGACGAGGTGGTAGCTTAGTCTTGTCTACCAATTCAGTTGATAATGATTTGTTTGGACACTTTACAGATTGTTGGGTAAGAATAAACTTAACGGATAAGATAGATCCGATCATTACTTGTTCTAATTATGACTTGACTTGTTTGGATGATCTGTCTACGATTCCTACTCCACAAGCGATTGGTGGCGTATGTACACAAAGTAGGGTAGAGCTCCTGGACGAAACCAGTTTGCCAAACACTTGCAGTACTGGAGATATCATAAGACAATGGTTTATTGATACAGATGATTCAGGCGATTTCTCAGATGGAGATCCATTCTGTGTCCAACAAATTACGATTAATGAAAATTCAGGACAATTTGATCCGTTGACTATAAAATGGCCAAAGCATAATGATGGATCTGTCTTACCAGGAATCAATTTAGAATGCGATGATGATGGGGAACTGGTAAGTCTTGAGGCTGATATACCTATGGGTGATCCTGTGAATTGTATTCCTTCTTTTGATTTAGAAGGAAGTATAGCGATATGGTGTGATCCTATGTGCGCATTGGTGGGCTATTCTATCGACGTAGACACTGTAGAAATTGCAGATGCCTGCTTGAGCTTAATCCGTAGACATACAGTCATTGACTGGTGTGTCTGGGATCCAAATGGAGATAATGAAGAAATAGATGATGATGTATTTGTCGCTCGTGAGGATTGGGCGCAAGGGGATTGTCTGTTATGCGAGTCTGGCTTGACGAGAATTGCTGGAGGAGAAGAGCAAATTTACCTTGCCTACGAGACAGTTGATGTTGATGGATTCTATAGCTACGATCAATTACTTAAAGTGGTAGATACGACAGACCCTGATATACTCACACAGGACACCTTTACTGTTCGTATAGTAAATGAAATCGGCAAAGAGGATGAGCAGCACTGTTCAAGTTCAGATATCATTTCAGCTGTTGCAGAAGATCTTTGCGGAATAAGTGTAACGACGAGTACACTATTGTCTTGGGAAGTCACCGTCCGAGATGAGTCAGGAATGGTGCTTCTGGAGCTTTCAGAATTAACAGATACATTGCAATTTATGTCTCCAGAAGGTAGTGATAATCAAGTATATACAGTTGATTGGCAGGTTAGTGATGGTTGTGGCAATTCTGTTTCAACGCAGTCCGTAATTGTTTTTGAAGATATGTTAGCACCGACACCCGTATGTGTTTCAGGTGTATCTACTGCGTTTATCCAGGAAGAAAATGAAGTAACCATTTGGGCAAAAGATTTTGATCTTGGAAGTTTTGATGCTTGTAGTGATGTTCGGTTTAGTATTGTGGGTGCTGGATCAGATCCAATAGGACCGAGTAATGAGTTTTTCGTACAGCAGCAATCCATCACCATTTCGTGTGAAGAGTTTACCCAAATTGCAGATTTTGACGTTTGGGTTTGGGATGAAAGTGGCAATGGTGCTTTTTGTACAGTTCGAGTCACTGTGAATGATGATTGTGAAGAAGAAGTTGATTTATCTGGATCATCTTTGATTACGGGTTTTATATTGACAGAATTGGGTGAAGGTGTAGACTTAGCTGAAGTTTCTATCAATACTGATTTACCGGAATATCCGTTGACGTCTGTGACAAATGTTAATGGAGCGTATAGTTTTATAAATAATCCTTTAGGCAGAGATTACGAGATTCATGCAAATAGGGATGGGGATTTTGTCAACGGTGTGTCCACATCAGATTTATTAGGGATTCAACGACATATACTTGGTCAGCGCTTATTTGATAGCCCTTATAAAACTATTGCAGCAGATGTCAATAACGATGCTAATGTGACGACTGTTGATATCATTATATTGAGAAATGTTATTCTGGGTCTAAATCGACGTTTTCCAAATAACACAAGCTGGCGATTTGTTGATGCAGATTTCACATTTTCAAATGAATTATCTCCATGGCCCTTTGTGGAAGAAATAGACATTGACAGATTTTCTGATGCGCTAGCTGATCAAAATTTCGTTGCTGTAAAAATCGGTGATGTGAATAACAACGCATTACCCAATGGATTGTCCAATCCGGAAATCAGATCTTCAGAATCTTTGGATTTGACGATTACGGATTCCTTTGTTGATGCAAATGAAATTATAGAAGTACCAGTTTCGATTAATGATTTAAATGGTTTTAATGGTTTCCAAACGACGATAGAGCACGCTGATCTGGAATTAATTGACATCGTTGACGGCGTATTAGGTATTAACGAAGCTAATTATGGTCTCCATGACTCGAAAACAACAATAAGTTTTATTCAAGAAGAAGAAATAGTAAATAAAGAGGTTTTATTTATTTTAAGATTTAAATCTAAATCATCTGGTCTTTTATCAGAAAAACTATCATTGTCTTCGTCTATTACAAGGTCAGAGTCATATCAACTGAATTCTGATACTGCAGCCAGCGTTTCACTTACATTTGATGAAGAGTCTTCAAACATAATATTATTCCAAAATAAACCAAATCCATTTAGTGAGTCCACATCAATTCGCTTCTCAAGCCCATTTGAAGAGCAAGTAACTATGTCTATTTATTCGGTGACTGGTGATTTAGTATACAGCAAACAGTTGATTTCTCAAATTGGAGAAAATACAGTTTTGATTAACAAAACAGACCTGCCTTCTCAAGGAGTATATTATTATGAAGTATCCACTGAAAAGGAAAATCACTTCAAGAAATTACTACTCATAGATTAATTGCAATTGATTTTTGTATCGCCACTTGGACTTGCACCAGCTTGACACTTGCACCTGCCTGCAGGCAGGCTTGGTACTTGTACTTATATTAGCAATATCCACTTAATTTCTTTGGCTCCATTTTTGCTTTTTTCAATACAGCATCCATAGGGATGCATTCAATAAACCATATCGGATTTTAATCCGACTTACATACGGATAAGCACCTTCTTTTGGAGAATTGCTTATTCGTATTTTTTAGTTTTTTAATTATGGTACAGTTATTGAATATTAATAAGTAATCCAATGATGAAAGAGTGTAACTTTTTCATGATTCGATAATTACTTAGGAGGATACCTGTACCGGAAAAGTCCGGTGCAGGTTGATTTATTTAAACAATGTTGATTGAATACTTGTTAGAGACAAAGTAATCGTTAATTTTTATTTTTAACGAAGTCAGATCAGAAGATTAGAGAATAAATATTTAATCTTTTACAAGATTTTTTTAATTCAAAAAACTAATCATTATTCCATATTAAAAAATCTAAGTAGATTTGTATGCGAATAAAAGCTATATTGCATATCAAATAATTCAAAATACATAATGGCAGTAAAATCATCAAAGGAATTAAAGAAGCTTAAAGAAGCTGTAAAAGCAGCCAAGAAGAAGCTTCAAGCAGCTGAAAAAAAGCTAAAGAAGAAGCAAGCTAAAGTGAAAAAAACTAGCACTAAAAAAGTTAGCAAAAAGAAAGCTTCAAGCGCAGCTAAAAAAGCGACAAAGAAAACAACTCAAACTACCACCACTAAAAAAGCAGGAAGACCTAAAAAAGCAGCAGCTAAAAAAGCAGCTACTAAAACGGCAGCTAAAAGAGGTAGACCAGCTAAGAAAAAAGCTACTACAAAAACAGCAGCTAAAAGAGGTAGACCAGCTAAGAAAAAAGCTACTGCTAAAAAAGCTACCGCAAAAAAAACAGCAGCGAAAAGAGGCAGACCTGCTAAAAAGACTACCGCTAAAAAAGCAGCAGCTAAACCAGCAGCTAAAAGAGGTAGACCAGCTAAAAAAACTACTGCTAAAAAAGCAGCAGCAAAACCAGCAGCAAAAAGAGGTAGACCTGCAAAGAAGAAAACTGCAGCAGCAAAACCAGCAGCTAAAAGAGGTAGACCTGCTAAAAAGACTACTGCTAAAAAAGCAGCAGCAAAACCAGCAGCAAAAAGAGGTAGACCAGCTAAGAAAAAAGCTACTACCACATCTAGCGCTAAGCCAGCTGTAAAAAGAGGAAGAGGCAGACCACGCAAAACCAGCTAGTCTAATCTGAATCTTTATTAATTGAAAAAAATACTCCTATTTTCAGATACACATAGTTATTTAGGAGAAGATGTTAAATCTCATCTGCGTAATGCAGATGAGATTTGGCATGCTGGTGATATTGGTAGCCTAGAATTACTTGATGAAATATCATCTTTCGAGAACACCTTACGCATCGTTTATGGGAATATAGACGATAAAGAAATAAGAAGCAGAACAACCTTAAATCAAGAATTTACAGTAGAAGGGGTAAATGTATTTATGACACACATAGGTGGTTATCCTCAAAGATACACAAAGAGAGTATCCAAAATACTACATACAACTAAACCAGATTTATATATTTGTGGTCATTCTCATATTTTGAAAGTTATGAAAGACCAAGAACTTGGAGTTTTACACATGAATCCAGGTGCTTGTGGGATCGTAGGCTTTCATAAATTCAGAACACTTCTTAGCTTTGAACTAAATGATGGCAAAATAGAGAACTTAAATGCCATCGAACTTGGTTTAAGATCTACAGCAGTGTTATAATCTACATTAAACATGGATACAATTAAAAAGGGAGTTAAGCCTGAATTTGAATTCAGGAAAATAGTGGTCGATCCTGGTCAAACTCCTATTCGTATTGACCTCTATTTAATGGATAGATTGATGCATGTCACAAGGAATAAAATTCAAAACGCCTGTCGAGCACAACTCATTCTGGTTGAAAATAGACCAGTTAAACCAAATTTCAAGGTAAAACCGAATCACGAAATAGCTATTTACATGCCAAAAGCTCCACTCGAGCCTGGTGATGTGGTACCAGAAGACATGGATCTGGATATAAGATATGAAGACGCCGATTTAATGATAATTCATAAACCACCTGGTATGGTCGTCCATCCAGGAATTGGTAATTTTTCCGGTACATTGGTTAATGGGCTTGTCCACTATTTTAAAGAAAATGTGCTGCCAGTTATGCCAGGTGACTCATCCGATAGACCTGGGCTGGTCCACAGAATAGATAAAAATACTTCTGGTTTATTGGTCATTGCTAAAAACGAAATCGCAATGAAAGCATTAGCAGAACAATTTTTTGATCATTCTATCGAACGGGAATACTATGCATTGGTTTGGGGTAATTTTGATGAACCGAAAGGCACATTAGAAGGCAACATTGGTAGACACCCCAAGGATAGAAAAAAACGCTATCAATTTCCCGAAAATGAAGATGGCAAACATGCTGTTACTCATTACGAAGTCATTGAAGACATGTACTATGTCAGCCTCATACGCCTTCGACTTGAGACAGGTCGTACACACCAAATACGTGTACATATGAGTCATAAAAATCACCCGTTGTTCAATGACTCGGTCTACGGTGGAGATCGTATCGTAAAAGGAACGGTTTTTACAAAGTACAAGCAATTTGTCCATAATTGTTTTGAAGTTATGCCTAGACAAGCTTTACATGCAAAATCATTAGGCTTTATACATCCAACAACAAAAGAGTTTGTAAAATTTGATTCTGAATTACCTGATGATTTTCAAGCTGCATTGGATAAATGGAGGCACTATGTCAAGCACAAAAAGGAAAAATGATGACTCTGGAAGATCGTATCAATGTGCTGGTAGAGTTAGGTCATCACATTCAGACTAAAGAAGAAGAATTACAGCCAATCTTCCGAAAAACGTATTTAGAAAATAAGTGGTTAACCGAAAACAATTGCCATAAAGCCCTAAATGGGATTGTCGAACATTTTCTACAAAAAGATAAACTTCTGGAATGGACTAAACAGTACCAGATATCGGATGTCGTGCAGAAAAAGAATGTCGGGTTAATATTGGCTGGAAATATACCTTTGGTTGGGTTCCATGATGTGCTGTCTGTATTTGTCTCTGGTCATAACAGCAACATAAAATTATCAGTTAAAGACAAACATCTAATCCCTCTTCTAGTGAAGTGGATGGGGGCAATTAATCCCGATACTAAACCTTACTTTTCGTTTGTAGAAAAACTGACGACATATGATGCTGTTATAGCAACGGGAAGTAACAATACTGCAGTCCACTTCGAATACTATTTTAAACACGTACCTAATATTATAAGAAGAAATAGAAATGGTGTTGCAGTCATAGATGGAACAGAATCCAAGGAAACCCTCTTGGAATTAGGAAATGATGTTTTTGATTATTTTGGATTGGGCTGTCGAAATGTCTCTAAACTCTATGTACCCGAAGACTACGATTTTAATTTTCTTATGGAGACACTGCATGAGTTTAACGAACTTGTACTTCACAATAAATACAAAAATAATTTTGACTACAACTACGCTATTTTTTTATTAAATCAAGATCCATTTTTATCTAACGGTTGCGTTATTGTAAAGGAAACAAAAGATATAGCGACTAGAATTGCTATGCTTGGCTATGAGTATTATGAAAATGAGTCTTCCCTTACCGCTGAATTGACAAGTCGAAAGGATGACATTCAATGCATTGTGGCGCAAAATGAAATAGAAGGTTTAATTACCATACAGCCAGGCAAGGCTCAACAGCCACATTTGAGCGATTATGCTGATGGTGTTGATACACTATCATTTCTTACAGGACTTAACTAATTATACCTTGACTAAACAGGAAAAAGCAACACATATAGCAGAGATTTTAGAAAAATTCTACCCAGAAACACCAGTCCCATTAGAACATACCGATCCATATACATTACTAATTGCGGTGCTGCTGTCGGCTCAATGTACGGATGAACGTGTCAATAAGATTACACCTCATTTATTTGAACAAGCAGACGATCCATATGCAATGGCCGACCTGGAGGTTGACCACATTAGACAGATCATCAGACCATGTGGATTATCTCCGAGAAAATCAAAAGCAATATCAGAGTTGTCTAAAATATTAATAGATAAATACGATGGGGCTGTTCCAGAATCTTTTGAATTGTTAGAAGAACTCCCAGGAGTAGGGCACAAAACAGCTTCAGTGGTCATGGCCCAAGCATTTGGTGTGCCTGCTTTTCCTGTGGATACGCACATACAAAGACTTGCCTATCGCTGGTGTTTAAGTACGGGCAAGAATGTCGAAAAGACGGAAAAAGATTTAAAAAAATTATTCCCTAAAGAATTATGGAATAAACTTCATCTACAAATTATATTTTTTGGAAGGGAGTATTGTCGTGCTAGAGGGCATGATATGCATAGCTGTCCTATATGCAGCCTCTACGGCCGTAAAAGCCTTATGAAGTGAATTAAAACGGATAATTGATAGCAACATTTATATTGCCCAGAAGATTATTGAATGACTCCTCAGTACCTGGAATTTTCTTTCCAAAAACAAAATGACTTCCATTTTCGTCCAAAGCGAATGGACTTCTAACCTTATAACCAAAATCAATTCTAATGAGAAAATACGTAAAATCAGCTCTAACACCCCAACCAGAACTTACAGCTATTTGATCAATAAAGTTTGACGTGAATTGCGATCCTGCTCTTGCTCTTTGTCCTGTTTCTTCTCGTAGTGTCCATATATTCCCGGCATCTACAAATATTGCGCCTTTAAAATAGGAAAACAAGTCCCATCTGTACTCCAAATTAAATTCCATTTTAATGTCACCAGCTTGGAAAAATGGTGGTTCTAGAATGGTAGAAAATGAACCAGGTCCTAATTCGCGTATTTGCCAACCTCTCAAACTATTGGGCCCTCCAACATAAAATTGTGATAAGTAGGGGGTCGATAACAGATCTCCATTATCTTGCCTGCCAAATGGAATGGCAAGCCCTAAATCGATTCTTGCTGCTAGTTGAGAACTGCCATTTTGAGAGAGATCTTTGTAGTAACGGCCATCCAATCCTAGCTTAATGTATTTGGCAAAATTAAAACTGCCAAATTTCCAGACATCTGAGTTGCCACCTATCCAATTACCAATTTTATTGGCAGCAAAAACCTCTAGCCCAGATTGTTCGAGATTTATAATTAAGCCCAAAGACCGTCCTTTATTATTTTTTGTACCAGAATAGAAATAGCTCAAATCTCTTAATAAAAATCCTGTAGATAAGTTGTTTTCGAAACTGTTTGCTAGTAGCTCATTTTCTCTCAAGTTGTTTTCTATAAATTGTTCAGTAGGGTTGAATATAAATAGATTGAATCCCAGTTGCCTTATTTTGCGTAATAATTCATTGTTCGCTCGATAGGTGTAGCCTAAGGATGCATTAAATGAACTAATGGAAAAATTTTGTATGCTTCTTGTGAAATTGTACCCTATACCCAATTCGGTGGTAGCTTCATCTTCAAAGGGCGTATAGTTGTCAGAAGGGATCAAATTGATTTTACCCCATAGTTTAGTAGTTCCAAATAGATCCAATAGTCGGGGTAATTCCAATGTATTATTTGCATTGAATGACCATCGATTTGCAGCAAAAGAAGGGATTGCCAATTCAACAGATCCATCTACACTAAACGTATATTTTTCCGATCCACCAAAGAGATTTCTGTTTTGAACAGACGCTAATGCACTGAGCCCAAATAAGTTTTGCTGGATTGATGTTGAACCAAATGCGGAATAGAATAATTCGTAGCCTAGATCAGAAATCCATTTGTGTTTGTATGGAGAGAGATATATGTCAAAGTCATAAATGGAATCTCTTTCTGGATTTAGTTTTCTATTGACTTGTGCATATTTGTATGTGCTGAGGCTGTTTAAGGTTCGCTGTGTTTTGATTCGGTCTTGCTTTTGGTAAAGTTCCCCAGTTCTTAAGTAAATGTTCTTCGCAAGATACTTCGGTTTGACAATGAATTCTGGACTTCTGCTATAATAGGTGCCAAATGGATGGGATTCTACTTTAGAAATAATCGGATCTGTTCCAACCAAATGTTCTGTATACACATTGATATCTCCAACATAATATTTCTTATGAATCGAATCTGCAGGAGGTACGATAATATTGAATTCTACATCAACTTCATAGTTAGAACTGTCACCTACAATTTGAATAAAGTTGGGGACAAAATTGGCATAACCTAAGTTTTGTAAATCAGAGGTGATTCTACTTCTTTCGGACTCAAATAATGATGCATCGACGGGATCTCCCACTTCAACTAGAGGTAAGCTTTTAAGATTTTTTATTTCGTCTAATAAAGCTTTATCTGTACTTGTTATCTCAAAGCTCTTCACTCTATATCTAGGTCCGACATCAATCAAGTAGTTAGCTGTTATCTGATCGCCTTCTATGCCAACGTTGTGCTTTACATTAGCTTGGTAGTAGCCCTTTTTATTCCTAAGGAATTTTTCAATTGAAGTCGCGCTCCTTTCGGCTAATTGGGTATCATATACCACGAGTGTATCCTTACTGAACCATTTTTTCGGTGGCCACAGCCTTGAAGTATTTTCATCTTGTGCAATGAGGGAGTTAATGGAGTACCTCAAATTTTCCTTATCGTCGACTCGATGATCACTTGAAAATACGATGGCGTTTTTATTTAGATAATAGTCACTGTCCTTAAGTGGGGTCTGCGTTGTTTTGCAAGAAGAACAAAGTATGACACAGATAGTGGCGTAAAAAGCGAGCGCTTTCCATCTCTTCACTATATTTGAAATACTATGAATTTGAATAAAACTCAAATTAAACTAATACGATCATTGGGTCAAAAAAAATTTAGACAAAAGTATCAATATTTCGTTGCTGAAGGCAGTAAAATAGTACTAGATACCATAGAAGCGCCTGCAAATATCAAACTCATCTATGCTCTTCCTGAATGGATCGAAGAATTTGAGTCCTCAATTTCATCAGTGAAAGAGCTAATTGTGCCAGTTAGCCACAGAGAATTAAAGCAAATATCTTTCCTAAAGACGCCAAATAAGGCGCTTGTGTTACTTAAAATGCCTAATGAATCCGATATTTCTTTAAGTAAGACGTCAGGATATCATTTTTATGCAGATAGAATTCAGAATCCTGGCAATCTAGGTACCTTAATTCGCATCGCAGATTGGTTCGGATTTGACTCTGTAATTGCATCTGAAGATAGCGTTGATTTTTATAATGAAAAGACAATACAAGCAACGATGGGCGCTTTTCTGCACGTTGACTTATTGCGGTCGACTCTTGACAGCTTAGAGTACAACCATTTGATTACAACATCTTTGAATGGTGAGAGTCTGTATGACTCAAAAATACCCGACAATGGGATTATTGTCATCAGTAATGAAGGACAAGGCATCAGTGAAGAGATACGATCGAAAAGTACGCTTGATTTATGCATTCCCTCACATCCAAGAAGTCAGTCCAATTCCTTAAATGCTTCTATTGCAGCCGGTATAATGGCAAGCTATGTAAGGCAGCCGCTATAGATATTTGATGACTTCTTGCTCCAATGTATATCTTGGGTCAATAGAAGCTATCTTCCCGTCTCTGTCGATCAAAAATGTTTTAGGAATACTTCTGACTCCGTAAGCTGATGCTGGTGCTGATTCCCATTTTTTCAAATCACTTACGTGCCAATCCCATTCCAGTCTATCTTGCTCAATAGCTTTCATCCAGCGATCTTTCTGACGTTCAAGCTGATTTGGAATTTGATCAGCAGGATATCTACCCCTTGTTCGTGTATCTAATCCATCTAGAGATACACTTGCGACTGTAAAGCCTTTATCTTTATATTTTTTGTAAACCTCAACAACTTTAGGATTTGCTTTGCGACATGGTCCACACCAACTAGCCCAAAAGTCAAGAAGCACGACTTTACCTTTTAAGTCACTGAGTTTTCTCGATTTGCCATCTGGTCCAGGAAGTTCAATATCTGGTGCTTCATTGCCTACTTTGATTAATTCATTTACTCTTCTTTTAGCTAAAAGCTGTTGCAACTGTCCGACATACTGGCCATACATTTCTGTCATTTCACCTTGTGGGTTAGCAGCAACAAGTTTTTTAAGTGTTGATTCGTGAGTAGCCACATGACTTGGATCATTGAGTCCAAAAATAGATAAGGCGAATGCCAGCATCGGATTATTTTCAGCTTGAATTTGTTGAACTAATTTATTCACATCCATTTTTCTAGATCTCAATTGACTTAAACTGTTAGCCATTGTTTGACTGGCCGGGCTACCTTCAACTTGGAAATCGAAATTTTGAATCCCATTTAAATCGCCTGTAATGGTCACTGGCTGAGTAAAATCATCTAAGACTAAATAAGCAGATTTTCTTCCAATTCTTATTCGATAAATACTTGGATCCATATTTTCTGGGTATGGAATACTAAAGGTCCCGTTCTTAGAAGTTTCTGCCGAAGCAACAACAGAGTTTGTGTTATTCAAAGGATTCACTTTGTCTAGGAAGACATTTAGTGATTCTGCACCAGTGATGGTCCCGTTTACTCCAGTCGAAATAGTTGTACTCCCACAAGACCAAAGAAAAGTAGCTACAAAAAGAAAAAGTATATGTTTCATCTTAAGGATAAGTTTATGCTAATAAAACGATATTGTCTATGACATGTTTTCCGTTTACAAAAATACAAAGCTTTGAGGATATAATTAGGTAATATTACATAATTTTTAATGTGTATAGTCTTGATTGTCTGCTACAATATTTTTTATTCCTTCGTGTTTGTATTATAGACATTTTAACATGACCGCCAAACGACCCGATTTTTTCGTATTTAGCTTTTGTATTTTGATGCTCTTTGGAGCTGTCTATTTAGGTTGTCAAACGGTTAGTCATGCGACCAATGCGTTAAAAGTAAACAATAAAATAAAGCTCCAAAGATCCCCGCAACGGACAGGTGATGTGGATAAAGGACAGGATTATTTATTGAATGGAGACTTTATCGATAGCGGTTTTTTGATTGGTTCTGTTGGATTTCCTAATGCTGATACACAGGAAGTATCTCCTTTTACGACCATTCAATCCTCAGATGGAATTAGTATGATAGCACCCAATTGTTTGCAGTGTCATGCCGATTCTCTTAGAGGTGAATATGTTTTGGGCCTGCCTAACACAAGTTTTGATTTCACTGTAGATATGAGTTTTGCAAGTGGCTTTATTAAGCAATCACTTCTACAAAAATATGGAGAATCTAGTAAGGAGTGGGCTGCGTCTTTTCCGTTTATTCGAGCAATGGAAACTGTATCGCCGCACATCCAAACAGAAGTGGTCGGAGCTAATCCAGCAGATAAATTAGCTGCTGTTTTAGCAGCACATAGAGATCCAGTTTCCTTAAACTGGAGTGAAAATAAGCAACTTGATATACCCAATGAAGTTGTCCCTGCAGACCCTCCAGCTTGGTGGTTATTTAAATACAAACAAGCCATGTTTGCAACTGGAATTGGTAGAGGTGATTTTGCAAGATTGATGATGGCATCGAGTCTATTGACACTTACCGATACCACTCGAGCTAGAGAGATCGATGATCGCTTCGTAGATGTAAAAGCGTTCATCGAAAGTCTGGAAGCACCAAAGTATCCAATCCGTATTGATCAAGATTTAGCCAATCAAGGTGCATTGTTATTTGATAAACATTGCTTTGAATGCCATGGCACACCACAGGAATATCCCAACTATTTAGTTGACCTTTCAGTTATTAAAACAGACTCCTTACTTGTGACTAGTAATTTCGCTTACCCAGAATTCATCAATTGGTACAACAACTCTTGGTTTAGTAAAGGGAAAGGGAGAGCGTATTTAGAGAAGGGTGCTGGATATGTTGCGCCACCGTTGAGTGGTGTTTGGGCATCAGCACCTTATTTACACAATGGATCTGTTCCGACCGTTTACCATATGCTCAATTCAAAGGCTAGACCGACATATTGGACTAAAAATGCTTCCTCCTTCGATTTGGATTTTGTACAACTTGGCTGGCAATTCAGAGAGATGGATCGAAAAGTAGATAAGTACTGCTATGACACGACTATCCCAGGTTATGGAAATCAAGGACACACCTTTGGAGATGATCTGGCTGACGAGGAGCGTTATGCGATTATTGAATATTTAAAGACAATGTAAGGTCAGTTGATCACGCAATGAGATTTACTATCTCAATGATTTTCAACCCACTCTCTCGCATTAAGAAAAGCCTGTATCCAAGGAGACACATCATCATTCTTTCTGTCGGTAGGATAGTGCGCCCAGTTCCATTGAAATATGGATCGTTCGATGTGGGGCATGGTCACAAGGTGTCGACCATCTGCACTGCAAATCATCGCCGCATTATAATCACTGCCATTAGGGTTGGAAGGGTAGTCTGCATAACCGTATTGCGCAACTAGCCCATAGCTTGATTTTTCTTGTGGCAAATGAAATTTCCCTTCACCGTGTGAGACCCAAACACCCAATGTGCTGCCTGATAAATTAGACAGCATGACAGATTTGTTTTTCTGGATTTCTACTGACGTAAAGATACTTTCGTGTTTTTTAGAATCATTCCACATCATTTTTGACTGCTGCTCATGTTCTGGATTGATTAAATTTAATTCAATGAATAATTGACAGCCATTGCATATGCCTATGGACAACACATCGTCTCGTTCAAAAAATCGTGTTATACTTTGCCTTGCTTTTTCATTGTATAAAAAAGCACCTGCCCAACCTTTGGCAGAACCCAAGACATCCGAATTGGAAAAACCACCAACAGCGCCTAAAAAGCGAACATCTTCAAGTGTCTCCCTTCCGGAAATCAAATCTGTCATGTGCACATCGCGCACATCAAATCCTGCTAAGTATAAAGCATTGGCAAGTTCGCGTTCTGAATTAGATCCTTTTTCTCTGATGATTGCTGCTTGAGGTCTTTTCACATTTGTGGTGTTGGGCCTGACACCAGTAAACCCTTGTGGAAAACTAAATTGAAGGGCTTGCTTTTTGTAGTTGTCAAAACGCACTTTAGCCAATCCACTTGACGTTTGGTGTTGATCCAATAAATATGAAGTCTCGTACCAGTAGTCTCTATATTCAGCAATGTCGATATCAAACATGTCGCTGTGCATGACTTGTAACATGCCACTATCTGTGACCACTCCAATTTTGTGACAATGTATATCAGCATTTGTTAGTGCTTCTTCAATACTATCGTCTGCCGCCTGAAAGACAATCCCAGCATTTTCTGAAAACAATACTTTGATCAAATCATCTTCATCTAGAGATGTCAGATTAATCATGGCTCCCAACTCTGGATCGCTAAAGCAACATTCCAATAAAGTGGTAATTAATCCGCCGGCAGAGACATCGTGTCCAGCAACAATTTTATCATTTTTTATGAGTGCCTGGATTGTGTCGAATGTATGTTTGAAATAGGCAGCGTCGAGAATGGTAGGCGTTTCTTTTCCAATTTTACCTAAAGTCTGCGCAAAGCTTGATCCTCCTAGTGCGTACTTGTCTTTCGACAAATTAATGTAATAAATCGGTCCTTTATCTAGCTGGAATACTGGTTCTACTATTTTAGTTATATCCGAACAATGTCCAACCGCAGTAATGATTACCGTACCAGGAGCAAGGATTTCTTCATCTGGATACTTTTGTTTCATAGACAAGGAATCTTTACCAGTTGGCACATTAATGCCTAAGTCCATTGCAAAAGCTGAAATAGCTTCAACTGCTTGATATAATCTGGCATCTTCGCCTTCGTTTTTACATGGCCACATCCAATTGGCTGACAACGAAATTGACTGTAAGCCATCTTCCAAGGGAGCCCAGATGATGTTTGTCAATGCCTCTGCAATCGAATTCCTAGAACCAGCAACGGGGTCTACTAATGCGCTCACAGGTGAATGCCCAATTGATGTCGCCGTACCATGTGTGCTTTCATAATCAAGTGCCATGACACCTACATTGTTCAGTGGCAATTGTAGTGGTCCACAACATTGTTGCTTAGCCACTTTACCCCCAACGCATCTGTCTACTTTATTCGTTAACCAATCTTTACAGGCAACTGCTTCTAGTCTGAGGACATCTTTTATATATTCAAAAAGCTTGTCTTTATCATAGGATAGTTGTTCGTATGTTTGTTGATTGGTGTTGTCTGTGATTATTGTTTTTGGAGATGAACCAAACAGTGAATCAATCGACAATTCCAATGGATTTTTTCCATCCGTATTTTGAAAAATAAATTGTTGGTCCTCTGTGACTTCTCCTACAACATACATAGGAGCCCGCTCACGTTCAGCTACAGCAGCCAGCAATGACAGGTCTTTTTCTCTGATGACAAGACCCATTCTTTCTTGAGATTCATTACCGAGTAATTCTTTAGCCGAAAGGGTAGGGTCGCCAATTGGTAATTTGTTTAAATGGACAATACCACCTGTGTCTTCTACTAATTCTGCCAAACAATTCAGATGTCCACCTGCCCCATGATCGTGGATAGAGACGATTGGATTTTCTTTGCTTTCTACAAATGCCCGAATTGCATTTGCCACACGTTTCTGCATTTCAGGATTCGACCGTTGGACGGCGTTTAATTCTATGCCCGAACTATATTCTCCAGTGTCAGTGGAGGAGACTGCGGCACCTCCCATACCGATACGATAATTGTCACCGCCTAACACAACTATTTTGTCTCCTTTTTTAGGCAATTGTTTGATGGCTTGCGAACGAACACCGTAGCCTATACCACCTGCCAGCATGATCACCTTATCAAAAGCTGTTTTCTTCGATTCTTCTTGATATTCGAAGGTTAGTAGTGAGCCTGCTATTAATGGCTGCCCAAATTTATTTCCAAAATCAGACGCGCCATTTGAAGCTTTAATTAAAATGTCCAATGGTGTTTGGTATAACCATTTTCTTGGGTTGATGTCTTGTTCCCATTTTCTGTCATTGCTCAATCGTGGATATGCAGTCATGTATACAGCTGTGCCAGCAAGTGGTAAAGAGCCTTGTCCGCCTGCGAGACGATCTCTAATTTCTCCTCCAGAACCTGTCGCAGCACCATTGAAAGGCTCTACTGTTGTTGGAAAATTATGAGTCTCGGCTTTTAATGAGATGGTTGAACTTATCATTGACTTCTGATAATTAGACGGCTTGTCGTGTTGTTCAGGTGCAAATTGAGTTATTGTTGGCCCTTCGATAAAGGCGACATTGTCCTTGTATGCTGACACGACAGTATTCGGATTCTGCTTTGTGGTTTGTTTGATCAAAGAAAAAAGTGATTCAGACTTTTCTTCTCCATCAATCACGAATACACCATTAAATATTTTATGGCGGCAGTGCTCAGAGTTTAATTGAGAGAATCCAAATACTTCTGAGTCTGTCAATGGTCTATTGAGCTTGGTTGACAATTCTTGTAAGAATGTGACTTCGTCTTCACTTAATGCCAAGCCTTCTTGTTTATTATAAGCAGGTATGTCAAGAATGTCTATGATGTCTTCAGCTATTATTTGGAAGTCAAACAGTTGTTGATGTAATGAGCTGAACTCTTGTTCTAGCATAGGGTCCCAACCAGTAATGGAAGAAGTCGGACGATATTGCTCTATGCGTTGAATGCCACTGATTGCCATATTTTGTGTGATTTCAACGGCGTTGGTGCTCCAAGGTGTGATCATTGTAGCTCTTGGTCCAATGAAAGGGCTGTCTATGGTTTCTGCATCCAATAGAGACGCGCCATCAAATAACCATTGCAATTTATCCAGATCTTGCTGTGACAGTTGATCATTGGTCATTACTGCATACACAAGTACTTCAGGGTTGCCGAAAAAGTTAATCATAGGTCGGTAGTAAACTTTTCGCAAATGTCAGTAAAATATGGTGAATTGATGTGTTGTTGAGTGGATTATACCCAACGGATTTGAGTATGAGCTGTTAACTATGAGGCCATTTTTTTAAGATCAAGGCATAAAACCTAGGAATAGTGGTGCTATTACGAGGCTTTGCAACGCAGATATTGATAAAATGGGCAGTAGTAAATAGGTCACACTCAAGTGCGCTGGGTATAAATAATAGATTTCTTTAATGGATGAAAATCCAGAAAGCAATAAAATGCTGATTTGTAGGATATATCAGAGAACATTAAAAATCAAATGAATACAATTTAAATGAAGATTCAATTTAAAAATCAGTTCTAAACAAAATGAGATGCCACTATATAAAGTGACATCTCATTAGTACAATGAAAAAACTATTTAATTGCAGTTAAAATAGGTGAGACGCTTCAAGATTGAACACAGAGATTCGTGTTTGAATGACACAGTTTAAAATTGAATTGTTAAGTCGAGGGGTAGTTAGTAAGTGTTATTAAAAGGTGTTGTTAAAAGGTAGTGGTGTATTGAGGTGATTATGTGAAGGTTCTATCCGAAAGTTTGACTAAGAATAAAGAAGATTCCTAAACCAAAAATGGAAAGTAATTGGATATTGTTGATTATGTTTTCTAGAGAAATAGATTTAGACATTGTACGGGATTTAAGATTATGAAAATCTTTAAGGGTGTGTTTCGTATATAAGACGCCTGCGTTTCTGACAAACCACAGATTATCTACATGTTTTTACAAATTAATTTGAATTAATAAAATATTAATATATAAGTATCTGTATATGAATGGTTTAATATTATAAAAAAAATTGTGTCTCTACAATTGATATACAAATGTCAAATGTTTTTGTTTAGGCTGGCCTGTTTATCACCTCCACCATCGCTCCCAAAGCAAGCTCGATCGCATCTCGTATTGTTTGATCATAATCAATCAAATCAGCACTGGAATACGGGTTGCTTATGATTGGACAAATCGTACCGGCACGATAGGATAGAGCATCACACAGATGAAAGAGTAAACTGGATTCCATCTCCATATTGATGACTCGATTATTGTCAACTGAAAGTTTTGCCAATTCGTGTTTGATGTTTGGCACTGTGTTTTGAATGCCATCAACAATCCGAGCAGATGGGCCATAGAATCCTGGAGATGAGGCGGTAATGCCCACACTATATGGTACTTCTCGTTTTTCTGCTTGATGAATCAACGCATCGATAATTACTTGTGATGCTTTTGAGGCATAGGTATATATTTTTCCTTTGAATCGAGATGTTGAATCAATGGTATTGTCCAGAATTTGGTCGGCTTGCTTTTCGATTGCTGTTATCGTTTCATCAACTGTTTGATGGTCATAATAAAATCCAGTGCTATCCATTCCCAAGGCATAACGTGCGATGGCCATTGTTCCGGCCGCAAGATCAGCTTGAACGCCACCAGAAGTACCCACACGAATAATGTTTACGGTGGGTTTTTCATGAAGTCTCTCCTGCGTAGTGAAATCAAATTCCAGAACTGTGTACATTTCCATCAATGCAATCTCCACATTATCTGTTCCTATACCCGTACCAATGACTGACATTGGCTGGTTTTGATACATCCCTGTAAGTGTTACGAACTCTCGCTTTTTAACTTCATGTTGAATGGCATCAAAGTGTTCCGTTATTTTATAGCACCTAGCTGGATCTCCAACTAAAAAAATATTTGGAGCTAACTGATCTTTCTTTAATCCGAGATGATACACTTTATTGTCAGTAATTATAATTTCAGATTTGGGCATTTACTTTATCTATTTTGATTATTTTCAGCAGGGTGCATTGTAGTAGCCGAATGCTATCCAATACTGGATTTTTATTGCAGCAAAATACTAAAGCTACTAAATAGAGTCTAATTCCTAACTAAATCTAAATTCAGAATTCAACAAGATTAAAAAATTATAAATAGTCTAGTATAATGAAAAACACACACGAGATTGACTTCCAAATATTTGGAGAAGAAATGCAGTTCGTAGAAATCGAACTTGATCCGCAAGAATCGGTAGTTGCTGAACCAGGTAGTTTTATGATGATGGATGAGGATATTGAGATGAACACCATTTTTGGCGATGGGACAAAAGAAGACCAAGGCATGTTTGGTAAAATATTAGGAGCTGGTAAGCGGGTGCTCACAGGTGAAAAGTTATTCATGACAGCCTTTACGCATCAGGGTGATAGTAAAGCAAAAGTATCCTTTGCGTCGCCGTATCCTGGTAAAATAATACCATTGGATTTAAGTGAAATTGGCAATAAGGTCATCTGTCAAAAAGATTCGTTTTTATGCGCTGCCAAAGGCACTTCTGTTGGTATAGAATTTTCAAAAAAGTTAGGCCGCGGATTTTTTGGAGGAGAAGGCTTCATCATGCAAAAGTTGGAAGGTGATGGTTTGGCATTTTTGCACGCAGGTGGGTACATAGTTAGAAAGGAATTATTAGTAGGAGAACAATTACGAGTAGATACAGGATGTTTAGTTGGCTTCACCAGCCAGGTTGATTATGATATACAATTTGTCAAGGGAATAAAAAATGCCGTCTTTGGGGGAGAGGGATTATTCTTCGCAAGTTTGGTAGGTCCCGGGTCTGTTTGGATTCAATCATTACCTATCAGTAGGTTAGGAGATAGGATACTAACACACTCAAAAGGCTACTTTGGTAGAGCTGGAAAAGGAGAAGGCAGCATACTTGGTGGGATAGGAGATTTACTCGACGGTGATGGCATTTTTTAACATCAGCACTTAGTTCTGGTTTGAATTAAATTGTGAAAATCACGAAATCTAGGGATTTTATCCTACGATAAACGCCTGTATCTTGTCGATAGTTACAGCTGCTTATGAAAACAATCCATCGAAGACAAATACGAACAACGATTTATTTATTTTTCTACTGGATGTTATTGTTGACAAATCAGATTAGTTCTCAAGTGACAGTGAATGGATCTATTTCAAACTATAGCATCAATTGTGGTTCTTCAAGCTGTGAAGAAGATGTTAACTCTTCCGCCAGACATTATTATGTTGCTCCAGTTGATGGGATGTTGGTGATTAGTGGATTTGCCGCACCAGGAACAATACAGTGTTGTGGTGTTGTTAATCAATTGACCTGTTCTGGTGGATTTCGAAAACTACAGGGTTTTACAAATGTGCATAATTTTAGTCCTGACCTGACTACTGGTACTTTAGATTGTGTAATGGCCGGAGACAGTATTGAACTTAACTTTAGTGGCACTTTTGGCACTTATGGCTATAACGCAAGTGTAATTCCAACCCAAGGTTCGGCAGATCCGGAACCAAATACAACTATTGAACAAGCCTACTTTATTGAAGCAAATAACAGCTATTCTGGACATGTCAATCACGGCATATACCAACTTGATGCATGGGATTATATAGGTTTTGAAGCGCCTGGAGTTGGTAAACTGTCTATCGATATTAGCCATACAGAAGATGAAGATGGGGTTTTTCAAATTGGGGTTTTTAGAAATGATGGCATATTTACAGGCAGCACAAGGGTGGATACAAATCCATTTGTTTTTGAGCAAGATTGTTTATCTCAAGGTGATACAATTTATTTACGACTTGCTAATAATGATTGCATGGCGTATTTCTTTGATGTCAATTTTTTGCTGCCGACTTTTGGGGACGACATTGAACCCAATGACGATACATCTACCGCTTTGATGAGCACAGATATTTTCGGCTCAGTAGGACATAACTTTTCAGATGAAGTATTGCCTGATCGCGAAGACTACTATCAATTACCTCCTGTAGCCATAGGAGACGAATTAACATTCAATATGGAAGTCGTCGGTGGTCCAATTCAATTCAGATTAAGGAGTGCCATGTTCTCGGGTTTTGTTTTTAACCTTGGAGTAGCTGAAGATGAGACTATTGTGAATAGTTTCCAACCAACATTCGATGGTATATTTTACTTGGTGCCAACATCTAATACTGGGATTTGTGGAGATTACAAAGTAGAACTGTCTGGTTGTGTGGAAGAATTGTTTTTATCTGGTTCGCAGAGCCAGCAAATTGACATTGAAAGTGGTGGATTTATTCATTCTTCTCAAGAAATAGAATCTGGTGCGAATATTCAGTATGATGCTGCTGACTACATATTTCTAGATCTAGGTTTTCAAGTAAATCCAAATGCAATTTTTCTTGCCTTTATCGATGGTTGTGACTAAAGAATTCGGCTAGAGTACTTGCGTTAGCTGTTAGGATGCGTAAAGGTGTATGGGTATGTTTGAGAGATTGCGAAAAGATTCAGAGCTTTTGATAAAAGTGTACTTTAAAGATACTTAGGATTGAGAGGCGGTGTAACAATGTGATAACATAGAGAGATAGATTTAGTACTTTTAAACTGTAAGCAGAGGCCTATCCGAACGTCTGACTAAAGATAAAAAAAACGCCTAAGGCAAAGATGCTGATCACTTGGAGGTGATTTATGACGTTTTCTGTGTTTATGGACTTAATCATGTACGGGTATTTTAAGAGATTAAGAAAAATCTTTTAAGGTGCATTTCAATATTAAGACGGTAATGTTCCTTCAAAGCCACAAATAATCTACAGATAATGTCAAGAAATCTAACATATTATTTTATTTAATGTGTAAAATGAAGATAATCAATTATGTATGTTTTAATTGACTGTTGCTGTCTCTACATTACTTCTACACATGTTAAGCAATGATGTAGTTAATGAGGAAGAAAAGAACCAAATAAACCCATAAGAAATCCAAAAAATGCCAATATATAGTCAAGATATCAAGCTTCCTCTTTTTGTCAGGGTCTGAGAAGTAGACAAGCACACTGACCGGTTCTTTCATCTTCTTTACCGCGGTATACAAAAAGAATGCTAAGAAGGGGATACCAGCAATGACGTGTGTAAAGTGCAACCCAGATATGACATACAGATATGATCCCATATTGCCACCATCAATAAAAACATTTGCTTGCTGGAGTTGACGCCAAGCCATCAATTGTGCGATTATGAATACAAAAGACAACACCAAGGTCAAGCCTAACATTAACTGATATCTTTCTGTGTTATCTAGTTTGTAAGCTTTCTTTGCATGACTTAGTGCAAAACTAGAAGCAACAAGAATTAAGGTATTGACGTAAAATAATATAGGAAGTCTGATTGCTGGTGCACCTTCTTGTATTCTATTGTATAGATACGCCACAGAAAAGCCTATGAATAGTGAAGTAACACTTGCAAGCACCAAGGTAATGGTGATGTAAAGTGGATGAACCACATAGTTTCTATCTTTTGCCATAGTATTTTCGTTACACGTAATTAAAATAGCTATATAGCTAACTTTGTTTACAATTAACTGATCTAAATTATATGGAATCCAACTTATTGAAATTCAAAATTGAACGAACAGCCCATGTGTTTACGCTTGGTGAATTGGATGAGAATACCTCCGATGTGTGGATTGTCTTTCATGGTTACGGCCAACTAGCCTCTCGCATTATCAAGAAATTTGATCGACTAGACCTAGCCAATGCATTTGTAATGGCTCCAGAGGGCATGTCTAAATTCTACTTTAAGCGAAAACCATTGATAATAGGCGCTTCTTGGATGACCAAAGAAAATAGATTAGATGAAATCCAAGACTACGTAGAGTATATAGATAAGGTCTATGACTCATTGCCATCTGCTAAAACCTGTCGATTAAATGTACTTGGGTTTTCACAAGGCTGTTCGACGATGATGCGTTGGCTCGATCATAGAAGACCTGATTTGCATAAAGCTGTCATGTGGGCAGGAGAGTTTCCACATGATATAGAGTATGCGTCCTTTAAAAAATATTTCAATGCAATACCAAATCGACTTTTTTGTGTCGGTGATGCAGATGAATTTATTACACCTGAAAGGGTAGACCAGCTGAATGATTTTCTGGACAAACATGAGTTTGATATTGAGATTAAGCATTTTATTGGCAAGCATGAGATCAATAGAGATGTATTATCTGAAGTGTTTACCATTTAAATTTGAAACGACAATTTCTTGTTGAAATGTAATTGGCGACCAACACTTTCTTATTGTCATTCGTTATTGTGTCAATGAAAAAGTTAGCTCTTTTAATTCTCTATGCTGCAATTATCATAAGCAGTTGTTCCAAGTCGTCAGATGTTGAAGGTGTCGAAATGATCATTGGAGTTATATTTGGTGAGTGCGATGGCGACTGTGCCACAATGTATCAATTCAAAAATAATCTGATTTTCCCTGATGTCATTGAAAATGGCTATTCAGAATCTCCAGCATTTTCGGATGAAAGCTTAGACTTAGACGAAAGCCTTATCCAAGCCTTTAAACGTTTGGAAGAAATGGTGCCTGCTACTTTGATAGAAAATGTAGCTGTGAGTTATGGTTGTCCTGATTGCGGAGATTGGGGCGCTATTGTATTTTCTTTAAATGGACGATTTTGGACATTGGATAATGCTGTAGAAAACAACCCTGAAGAGATTCAAGCCTTTGTGTTGGAAATTCAACATCTGCTTCAAGAACTATCGTAGAATTATATGCGAAGGGTAATCTTCCGTCATTTATATGTTGTAGTCGGGAGTATTTCATTCGGGTAGATTTTCTTTATTTTTACTTCTTCAGAAACCACTAATGGCGTACCCTTTTCTTTTTTGAATTTAACCATTTTTTCATATGCTTTTTCAAGCCCTTTCAATATCATCTTACTTTCTTCTTTAAAAGTTCTATTTGCCATATGTATTGATGATTTGTTGCCAATTTTGTTTTTTATTGATTGTTAGTTTTCCTTTTGATTATATTTTAATCCCGACAAATAATCAATAGTAACAGTTTATTCCTTCTTTATAAAGTTTAATTCAAATGTATTACTTGTCCCTTCTGTCAATCTCACTTCATGGCTAAGCCGATGTCCAATTATCCAATAAATAGTATCCGTTGATGACAACACCCACACGGATTCTTTTTCAAAAACAGAGAGTTTCTTATTCGTAAAGTAGTCTTGCAACCCTTGACTTTTACCACCCATACCTAAAGGTTTGATGGAGTCACCTATTTTCCATCTCCGTAAAGTTAAAGGAAAAGAAAGTTTGTCCGCATCTACAATTTCAATAAAGGGATCAGTTGATTTTTGAGCTTCCGTAGTTTGTACAATGCTAAGCTGATCTCCATTGGGTAATGCGAATTTTCCTTCACCATCGATTGTATATTCTTCTTTTGAATCAGGCTGTTGTGCTTTTTGGCGAAGGATTAATGTGTCTCTATTTCTAAGTAATTCATAAGTGTCACTTTGTACAATCGCCCCAGAATGATCACCATCTAGTATATTCTTTAATTGTGTTCTGCTAAAGCCAAGATCTTTCAATTGATAATGTAAGTAAGTCAGCCGACCTGCAATGTTTTCTGGAATTGAAATCACTGTTGACTCCTCTGCTTGTATCTGATGATCAGTGGTTTTTAATAATGACTGAATCAAGCGATGACTGTCACCCACATTATCTATCGTATTGGCCATCGTCTTTCTATAGCTAGGCATTATTTTTTCTAATGCTGGTATGAGTTGATGACGGATAGAGTTGCGCAAATAATCGACTTTTGCATTTGAGCTATCTTCTCTGTATTCGATATTGTTATCTATAATAAAGTGTTCTATTTCTGAACGAGCAATGTCAAGCATGGGACGAATGACATTTCCGTTAAGGTAAGGAATAGCAGAAAGGCCTTCTAACCCACTCCCAGTCATTGCACGCATTAGAAATGTTTCTATTTTATCGTCTAGGTGGTGGGCAGTGGCAACTTTTGTGTACTGATGTTGAGTGCAGATCTCATTGAAAAATGCATAACGCTGTTCTCTTCCAATCTCGGAAGTACTTTGAGTTGAATCTGCGGATAATGTTTTAATATCGACACGTTTGCAATAGAACGGAATGTCATTTTCTAAGGCCATTTTTTCAACAAATAACCTGTCACGATCTGATTCTTCTCCTCTCAATTGATGGTCGACATGAGCAATGCCAATTGGGTGTGTCATCCCCAAAAACAAATGAACCATCACCATAGAATCCTTGCCTCCACTAACTGCAAGTAAAATGCGCTCATTTTTGTTAATGAGTTTTTGATTTTGAATAGTTTTCCGAAATTTGCTGTTGATCAAATCTATCTAGACTAATTAACGTTAAGTAAGAGTTATATTCCAAAAGGAGAATGGTTTGACTGATTTATTACGTAGAAGTTTTGTCTGTTGTCAAGACGAAAAACGAAGTGAATGCAGGTATTCACGAGTATTTTCAACGATGAGAACAGACAAAAGATTAAGTAAGAAACGGTCAAACTATTTTCATTTTGGTATATATTAAAATAATGTATTATACTTGAAATATGAAAAATCTCATTTTATTATTATCAGTATTAAGTTTGGTATGTTTTTCATGCAAAGATACCGTATCTACAGTAGATGGCAGAGAACTAATGGAAGATGGTGGAAATGCAATTCATGTAGCACCTAATAAGGTGAGCCCAGAACAAAAAGCTCAAATAGACAATTTAAGAAGTCATGCGCATGCACTTATAGACAGTCGCTCTCTGACTGAAGAAGCCTATTCGATGTTGGTCGTAGGGTATTGGGTATATGAAGCCATCTTTGCGGGTGGCGAGAGACCCAAACCTGTAGAGCCTGGATATTGGATAAAATTTGAGGATGATTTTAGTTTCAATTATGGTCAGTATGGTGAAGTGCAGGGGAGTGGTCGCTATCACCTAACATTTAACTCCGACACTGACCCGAAATTGATTATGGTAGATGACAACCCTACAAAGTCTCCAGAAGAATGGGCAATCAAAACCAAGGAAGATATCATCATTTTTATTGGTTCTAACTACTTTGGTAATAATCCAAAGCAAATGAAATTGAATAAGCAAATGCAAAAACCGACTTAGACAGGATTTTTCACTTTCTATTATAAAAAAGAACCCACTTACTTTTTCGTCTAGATGACTCATTAATGTGACTAGAACAAATGACGTTGTTTACTTTCCAAAATGTGGAAACTAATGTGCGAGTAAAATCTTAGAATTCTGTGTTTTGATTTTTGTTGCAGTCGACGAAGTACAAGTCCAATAAATTTCCTAAATTGAGTTATATACCTTTAACTATTAGCTCATTTGAACATTTAGTACGTCTACTATTGTATTGAAAGTTTGGAAAATGAATTGTGGTAATTAAAAAGGTCAAATATCAAGTACTCACCTATTTATATACTTATCTTTCTGGCTTGCTGTAGTAGCCTGTTATCGCAAGATTACAACACTTCTTATATACATTATACAGTTAATGACGGACTTCCCTCCATGAACGTATATGATGTTGCTCAAGATGAGAAAGGCTATTTGTGGGTAGCAACTGAAGAAGGTGTTTGTAAGTTTGATGGATACAATTTCAAACTGATGGATCTTAATGAGGACTCTGTAAGTGACGAAATAATTTCACTTTTTATCGACTCCAATGATCGGGTTTGGCTCAATTCTACTGGTCCTCTTAGATATATTGAAAATGACTCGGTCTTCTTGATCGAAGAAGTTCTACTCAGTTTTGATTGGAATTTTAAAATGTTTGAAGATGATTTCGGCAATTTATGGGTAGCAACTGGTACATCTGTTTTTTGGTTGGATGCGGAGACCTTAGAGCTAAAATCCATACCAGATAACATGTTTGATCAATCATTTCACTATAAGTTATTAGCTAACCATAATTCTAAGGTATACTTACTTACTCTCGGTGGAATACAAGTGATTAGTGACAAAACAAGCATTGATACGATCCGTTATCCTGCTTCAGAAAATGCAAATAATTCTGATAAATATAGGTCAATAATTAACTGGCCAAATCTGTATTATATAGATTACGATGGGCTCTGGAAATTGAATTTGAAGACGAACGAAAAGAATCAAATTGACGATACCTATCGAAGTATAAAGGAGTTGGGTTATCATGATGGAACACTTACTGCAAGCTTAGAATCTGGAGGGTTTTTAACTTGTACAATGGATAAAAATGGTGAGGTGATACATAAAAGAACATACTTTGAGCAGCTTAATGCAGCACGTTCTTATTTTGACAATCATAATAATTTATGGATTCCGACCTTAACAACGGGTTTGTATCTGTATAAACCAAAATCAAAATACATCAAAAATTTTGTTAGAAGCAAAGAAGTAAATTCGATCGCGATAAATCATATGTATGCTGATGATAACAATACTTCTGTTTGGTTAGGTGGTTTTAATGGAATGTTATATGAGGTCGACGGTAGTTCAATAGTCCAGAAAATAAACACCAATCAAGCAAGCAAGCAATATAATCGCATTACCGGCTTTGAGAAAATTAATGAAAATGATTTTTTCGTAGCAACAGACGAAGGCCTTTTCGAATATAGAAACGGACAACAAAAAAGTATCCTTCAAGTGCCGATTAAAGGACTTGATGTCAAAAAAGACTTAATTGCGTTATGTACAAAACAATATATCAGAGCACAAAACTTAGATCAATTTTTGGGATCTAGTGCTACTCAAAATGAAGCTTCAATAGATGATGCTAATGGTATCCATTACTTTAATAAAACTCAAGTCAATAGTACCTTTGTTGATTCTAAGGAGAACATTTGGATTAGTGATAAGGAACATGGACTTTATAAAGTTGACGAATCTGATACAACTTTTTATTATGCCATCTCACCTATATTCAAAAGACAATGTCAAGAAATTACCGAATTACAATCAGGTGAAATTGTTGTTGCTTTAAAAGGCAGAGGAATTGTGATAATAAAGGATGATGAATTTAGTATAATAAAATTGATTGATAAATCTACTGGGTTAAGGACAAATGAAATAAGTTCTATTTCTGTAAATAAGAAATTTATTTTTGCAGGAACGACGACGGGATTCATTACTATAAATAGGGAAATAGAAAATGTCAAAGACCAATCTGAGTCGGAAGCACCTACTTATATTTCAAACATCATTGTAAATGGGGAATCTATTCCATATGATACCATGATGCTATTAGAAGATGACCAAAACGACATAAATTTTAAATACTCCAGCATAAATTTTGATAGTCCGAATACAGCCTATTACGCATATAAATTAGAGGGGATTGATAGTCTGTGGAACTCTACAAATTCTATTCAAGCTAGATACAATAATTTAGGTGCAGGTGATTATGTTTTCAATGTAGGTGTTTCATCAGCTCCGAATGCTGTACCCCAAAACCCAACGCGAATAGCAATCAGTATCAAACAACGATTTGTTGATACACTTGCATTTAAGTTTATCGCATTCTTATTATTCACAGCTTTGGCGGGAGTAATTATCCTATCTAGATTTCAGAAGTACCAAAAAAATGTACTTAAAAGTGAAGTCCGAATAAAAACAAAAGAACTTCAGTTATCAGTAAAAAAATTAGAATCTGTAAATTTGCAACTAAAACAATCTAATCAGATTCTTAAGAACTATGCGCATATCGCATCACATGATTTAAAATCTCCTTTAAGGCATATTGGCGCATTCATTCAACTGTTTAAAGTAAAAAACAAAGGTAAGCTTGATGACGTTGATCTGAGTTACTTGGATAAGTCCATGAGTAGTGTCAACAAAATGGAAAAGACCATTAATGACTTGCTGGTCTTCGCATCTATCAATAAGCAAACGAGTAAAGAACAAATAAACATAAACCAGCTGATAACGGAAATAAAAATTGAGCTGCAAGACCTTATTGAAAGTCGCAATGTTACGATTAATACATATGCTCTGGAGAGGAATATTGTATCAAATGTAACAGGGTTAAAGCAAGTATTTCAAAACCTAATAGAAAATGCCATCAAGTACAACAGGAGTAATAATCCAACATTAGAGATAACATATTCAAACACGCAAAACCTGCATAAATTTGAAGTGTCAGATAATGGAATAGGCATTCCTTCTAAGTTCAGAACATCAATTTTTGATATTTTCAAACGATTACATAGTGACAATGATTTTGAGGGCTCTGGTATTGGTCTTGCTATATGTAAGCGAATTATTGATAGATCAGGAGGAAATATAAGTGTAGAACCAAACTATCCTCAAGGGTCAACATTCATATTTACCATCCCAAAAATAGAGTTGTAGTCCAATAGTCAATACCCCATGGATGGAGAACTGAATTTAGATACTTATCGAGCTACTATTTTATTTGAGCAGCCAACCAATCTCCAACTTCACTTGTCGAATAAGCTTTACCTGACTCAGCTATGTCTTCAGTGACAATACCTTCAACTAAAGATGTATTGACCACATCTTCAATCAACTTCGCTTCTTCTTTTAACCCGAAAGCATATTCAAACATCATGGCAGCTGACAATACAGTGCCTAATGGGTTTGCAATGTTTTTACCAGCCGCTTGTGGATAACTGCCGTGTATTGGTTCAAAGACTGAAGTGTGTTCGCCTATACTGGCAGATGGCATTAAACCCATAGATCCAGAAATGACAGAAGCTTCATCCGAAATAATATCTCCAAACATATTTTCTGTAACCACAACATCAAATCCTTCAGGCCATTGGATGATACGCATCGCTGCAGCATCTACAAACAGATACTCAGTTTCCACATCAGTATATACCTTCTCTAATTCTTGAGCAACTTCTCTCCAAAGTCTAGATGTCTCCAATACATTAGCCTTGTCGATGACGGTCAATTTTTTTCGACGTTTTTGTGCATACTCATAGGCCAATTTTACGATCCGTTTTACTTCTGGTTTTGTATACTCACAGACATCCCAAGCTTTATCTCGAGTTTCATTTCTTCCTTTATCACCAAAGTAAATGCCACCAGTCAGTTCTCTGATGCAAACAAAGTCTGCGTGTTCAATCAATTCTTTTCTAAGTGGGGACTTGTGTAGTAGGGAAGGAAAGACAAGTGTTGGACGTATATTGGCATACAAACCCAATTGTTTTCTCATTCGCAATAAGCCTTGCTCAGGTCGCACTTTTGCTGAAGGGTCATTGTCAAATTTTGGATGACCAATGGCACCAAATAAAACAGCATCTGATTTCATGCAAATGTCATGAGTCTCTGCGGGGTAAGGGTCTCCAACTTCATCAATCGCATGTGCCCCTGTAATGGCATGGGTGTAGTTAATATGGTGATCAAATTTACCGGCAACGGCATCGACAACTTTAATGGCTTGATCGATGACTTCTGGTCCGATTCCGTCTCCTGCTAATACTGCTATATTTATATCCATTGAGGAATTGTTTTTATGTTACTAATTGGTCGTTTTTAAAGAGGGCAAACATATACTAATACTCAACTAAAGAAAAGATTTCAGATGTAAAACTTGAAATTTTTTCATAGCCTGGTAAAAAACTCAAATTAATGATAAAGGAAAAGCCAGCAACCTCACTTCCAGCCGCTTTGATCAATTGAGCAGAAGCGGTAGCTGTACCCCCAGTTGCCAACAAGTCATCATGAATAAGAACACGACTCCCTTTCGGTAAATCATCTTCATGCATTTCGATTGTAGCAGAACCATATTCTAAGTCATATGAATGCGAAATGGTTTGACCAGGCAGCTTTCCTTTCTTCCGAATGAGTATCATCGGTATGTCCAATGCTTGCGCTATGCTGGTACCATAAATAAAGCCTCTGCTGTCAATCGCACACAATGCGTCAGGCTTAATTTTCCTTGCTTCCTCAATAAATTTATCGCTGATTTCTTTTGATAACGAAGCATCAAGCAGCAGTGAAGTGATGTCTTTAAAGTTCACACCTTCTATTGGAAAATTGGGGATTTCTCTGATGGCTTCTTTGACTCTGGATGCTAATGTCGACATGGATAATGACTAGGTTTTATTTTGTAAAATTCATGCGAAGATAGGTAAAAATGGCGTTTGCTCTTTGGGTCGTTCGTAAACTCGCTCTTTGGGTCGCTTGTTGGGTCGTTCGCGGGGCTCACTCGTTGGGTCGCTCGCAGGCTCGCTTGTTGGGGCGCTCGTGAACTCGCTTGTTGGGTCGCTCGCTGAGCTCGCTTGTTGGGGCGCTCGTGAACTCGCTTGTTGGGGCGCTCGTAAACTCGCTCGTTGGGTCGCTCGCTGAGCTCGCTTGTTGGGTCGCTCGCAGGCTCGCTTGTTGGGTCGCTCGCAGGCTCGCTTGTTGGGGCGCTCGTGGCCTCGCTTGTTGGGTCGCTCGTGGCCTCGCTCGTTGGGGCGCTCGTAAACTCGCTCTTAGGGGCTTGTATTATAAATATTAAAATCTGTTCACTAACGATAAATAAACCAACAAGGCGTCAGCCGCCCTAACGAGTGAGC
>CALLFA010000067.1 GCA_937997635.1 uncultured Saprospiraceae bacterium
TTGGCTATGCTTTCGCGGATATGCAGATTAAATTGGTTATCCGTGCTCTATTGAAAAAATTTAATTTGAGTGTTGCTGTAGATTATGTACCAAATATTCAGGAAGTGCCGCTACAGCAACCGAAAGATGGGATGCCGATTGGGGTGGAAAGGGTGATTTTTAATGTTGAATGTTGAATTTTTAATGCTTAATTAATAGACGCAAATAGAGGGTAATGTCGATTTATTTGGTTACATAGTGACGTCAAGTTCGACTACATATTCTTCTAATTCAATCATACCAACAGTTGAAGACGTTGGGTAAGGAGACACGTCAACTAAAGCGATTTTATAGCCAAATAATTCTGTTTCTCCAACGCCTGTATTTTCACCTGGATTAGTATTCAAACCAAATTCTTGTTCATTGTCGTTGTTTGTAATTCGGAGCAGGACTGCGGCATTACCAGCCCAGACACAATTGACATCGCTCGGGCATCTGGAATCGTCGACGCTGACCAATTCTATAAATGTATCGCCGTCCTCAAAAAGAATAATACCATCAGGTCGCTGAAGATCATCACCACAACCCAGACAGAAAAGAATCGAAATTAAAATTGCTGTAATTTGATTTATCATAATTCTCCTGTTACTGTTAATTACATAGACAATAAAAATACAATGACTTTGAGTAGTCTCATATATATACCAAAATGAAAATAGTGAGACCGTTTCTTACTTGATCTTTTACCTGTTCTCATCGTTGAAAATACTCGTGAATACCTACATTCACTGCGTTTTTCGTCTTGACAACAGATAAAACTTCTACGTAATAAATCAGTCCAACCATTCTCCTTTTGGTATAGTATCAACTAGAATTTACACCTTAATTTGTAAAAAGACAATTCATTTTGAGTAATTTAACTTATACAAGTGAAGTATTACTGGATAATTTTTATAATTGGTTTTATCAGCTGTCATCAGGTTAGTCAGCACTCTGGTGAAAACTGGCAAGTATATTTAGGTGACAATGCTTCTAGCCAATACTCTTCACTTGATCAAATCAATACCAGCAATGTGAAAGAACTTAAAGTTGCTTGGACGTTTGATGGTGGAGAAGCACATCCACAAAACAGATCGCAGATTCAATGCAATCCAATTGTCGTGGATGGCGTCGTCTATGCAACTACAGCCACATTAAAACTCGTTGCTCTGGATGGTACCACAGGTGAGAAGATATGGCAATTTGACCCTTACGATGGTGACTTTCAACAATTTGGCATGGGTGTCAATAGAGGATTGGTGCTGCATCAAGGCGAGCAAAAAAGGTTATTTTATAGTGCTGGTAAATACATGTATGCTGTGAATCCAATGGATGGTTCATTACTCACATCGTTTGGAAAAGAGGGTAAAATTAATTTACAAGAAGGCTTAGGTGCAGATGAAGAGTTATCTGTCAGCGGCAATACACCTGGCATCATCTACAAAGATTTATTGATCATGGGAGGTAGAGTGTCAGAGAGCACTCAAGCAGCTCCTGGCCATATACGCGCTTTTGATATCCACACTGGTGTACAGCGTTGGATATTTCACACCATTCCAAAACCAGGTGAGTTTGGTTATGACACTTGGCCAGAAGATGCATACCAGCGCATCGGTGGTGCTAATGTGTGGGCAGGAATGGCATTGGATGAAGAACGAGGTATCGTGTATTGCCCTACTGGTTCTGCAGCCTATGATTTTTATGGCGGCGACAGACATGGAGATAATTTATTTGCCAATTGCTTATTGGCGCTTGACGCAGCAACTGGGGAGCGTCTTTGGCACTTCCAAACCATTCATCACGACATGTGGGATAAGGATTTACCTGCTCCTCCAAATTTAATTACTGTTCATAAAGATGGTCAAGACATTCCTGCAGTCGCTCAAATCACAAAAAATGGTTTCCTATTTGTGTTTGAACGGGTGACTGGAGAACCTATTTATCCAATAGAAGAAATAGCTGTGCCTAACGCTAGACTTAAAGGCGAACAAGCTTCTCCCACACAACCAGTACCAACTGGCTATCCGAATTTTTCTCGCACTCAATTAACTAAAAATGATTTAGCAAAAAGGAGTCCTGAAGCAAGCAAATTTGCCAGTTCTATTTGGGAAAGCACTTTCAACAACGCTGGTCCTTTTGAACCATTAAGCGAAACTGGCACCATTATTTTCCCTGGATATGATGGAGGTGGCGAATGGGGAGGTGCCGCTTATGATCATGAAAATGGGAATTTGATCATTAACTCTAACGAGATCGCTTGGCGAAATATCATGGATCCAGTTCTCCCAGCAACAGAAGGAGAAAATTTATACCGGAGCTTTTGTCAACATTGTCACGGCGATAATTTTCAAGGCAATCAGGTCTATGGCAATATCCCTTCACTACAGCAACTAAATAAAAATCTCTCCTTAAAAGAAACGAACCAAATCATCAAAATGGGCAAAGGCATCATGCCAGCTTTTGGGTATTTGGAGGATAAACAAATCGAATCCATTTATCGATTTATAACGAATACAGAGACGAGTGATAAAGCTATTGATTCCAGCTGGCCTTATCCCTACCGCATGCGTGGTTATGAAAAATTATATGCGCCAGACGGCTATCCGATGATCACGCCTCCGTGGGGACAGTTGACATCCATTGATGTAAACTCCGCTAAGATAAATTGGCAAATTCCACTTGGAACACATAAGGAATTAGAGGCATTGGGTTTGACGAATACAGGAACAGAAAATTATGGTGGACCTGTTGTCACTGCAGGCGGTGTCATATTCATAGCTGCGACCATGGATAATAAGATTAGAGCATTTGACGAATCTAGTGGTGAAGAATTATGGTCTCATGAGTTACCAGCTGCTGGTTATGCGACTCCAGCGATTTATAGCGTTGATGGGGATCAGTATGTGTTGATTGGTTGTGGAGGAGGGAAGTTAGGGTCTGATAGTGGGGATGTTTGGGTGGCTTTTGGTTTTTAGTTGTTGGCTTTTAGCTGTTAGCTGTTAATTGTTTCTTGATGCTCATAGCTTGTTACTTGTAGCTTGTTGCTCGTAGCTGTTAGATTGTTTCTTGATGCTCATAGCTTGTTGCTTGTAGCTGTTAGCTTGTAGCTGTTAGCTTTGGATGCAAAATTGACATTATAATTAACTTGATCGCACTATGGGATTTATTTAATAAAAATAACAATGGAATTACAAGGGAGAATATGTTTGCTTAGGAAGATCAACACATCTGATAGAGAGGAATTAGCTACTATTGCGAACAACAGAAAAATATGGGAAAATCTTAGAGACCGATTCCCCCACCCCTACTCTCTTGAAGATGCTGATTTTTTCATCAACCTCACGAATCAAGAAGACCCTCAATTGACTTTCGCCATAGAATATCAAGGCAAATTTGCTGGTATCGCTGGACTTTTATCTATGGATGATGTCTACAGACGAACAGCTGAAATTGGATACTGGCTTGGAGAACCTTATTGGGGCAATGGCATTATTTCAGAGGCATGTCAATTGGTGACTGACTATGGATTACATACACTTGATTATGTGAGAATTCAAACGGGGGTGTTCGGACACAATCCTACTTCTATGAAAATTTTGGAAAAGTGTGGATATCAAAAGGATGCGGTTTTTATAAACAATATTTATAAAGATGGTAAGATTGGAGATGAGCACAGGTATTTTATTTTGAATAAAAAATATGTTAGCAATGGGTCATGACCATTTTTAACCTCTTGGCGTCTTCGAAAAGTACAAAGAGGTCAAGACCTCTGAGACTTTGGCTTAGACCGATTATTCACTTTTCTTACTGTAGGTGAGCCAAAGGTTTCTAACCTCTTGGCGTCTTCGAAACCCATTAGATGCTAACTTTCTGCATATTTCAATATAAAGAAAGTGTATATTCAATCTACGTTTAACACAATGAAACAATTATGAAACACATATTTCTCACCTTAATCGTCCTATTAACCATTCAACAAACAAGTTGGTTACAGCCTGGTAAAAAGGGGAATAAATCTGAAGACATCTACGGCGCATTAAAATTGCGAAGTATTGGCCCTGCGTTTGCATCAGGTCGAATCGCTGATATTGCTATCCATCCTGAAGACGATAATGTCTGGTATGTTGCTGTTGGCTCAGGAGGTGTATGGAAAACAACAAATGCTGGTGTGACTTGGGATGCTATATTTGACAATCAGTCTGTCTACTCCACAGGTTGCATTACCATAGATCCCAATAACCCAAATACCATCTGGTTAGGTACGGGCGAAAATGTTGGTGGAAGACATGTTGGCTTCGGAGATGGTGTATATAAAAGTAACGATGGTGGTGCCTCTTGGACAAATGTAGGTTTGAAAGAATCTCAGCACATTTCTAAAATTATTGTTCATCCAACCGACCCAAATACGGTATGGGTAGCAGCACAAGGACCACTATGGAACAAAGGAGGAGAAAGAGGCTTGTATAAATCAACAGATGGAGGTGGGACATGGAAGCATACCTTGGGTGACAGTGAGTGGACTGGTGTCACCGATATGCTTATTGATCCGCGTGACCCTAATGTGATGTACGCAGCTACTTGGCAAAGACACAGAACTGTAGCAGCTTATATGGGCGGTGGACCAAATTCTGGTATTTATAAAAGTGTGGATGGTGGAGAAACTTGGGATGAATTAACTTCAGGAATTCCCACATCCAATCTTGGTAAAATTGGCTTGGCGATTTCTCCGCAAAATCCTGATGTCCTTTATGCAGCCATAGAATTAGATCGCACTAAAGGTGGAGTATTCAAATCCACAAACCGAGGTGCGACTTGGAAAAAAATGTCTGATGCGGTTTCAGGGGCAACTGGTCCCCATTATTATCAAGAGTTGTATGCATCACCACATGCCTTTGATAGGTTGTATTTGATGGATGTGAGAGTACAAGTGTCTGATGATGGTGGTGCAAATTTTAGAAGACTCCAAGAAAGAGATAAACACTCTGACAATCATGCTTTAGCATTTCGTGCGGATGATCCTGATTATTTATTGATTGGGACTGATGCTGGTATTTATGAGAGTTTTGACCTTGCGGAGAATTGGCGTTTTATTGACAACTTGCCGTTGACTCAATATTACAAAGTAGCCGTTGACGATAGCGAACCATTTTATAAAATATATGGAGGCACGCAGGACAATGGGTCTCATGGTGGACCATCGCAAACAAATTCACAACAAGGCATTCGCAACTCAGATTGGTTTAAAACATTATTTGCTGACGGTCACCAATCAGCTACAGAGCCAGGAAACCCAAACATCACTTATGCTGAAACGCAACAAGGTGGATTATTTAGGATCGATCAGATAACTGGTGAGATGACCGGGATCCAGCCATCTGCAGGCGAAGGCGAAGATTTCGAACGATTCAATTGGGATGCACCTATTGTTGTCAGTTCACATGATCCAGCTCGGTTATATTTTGCGTCATCAAGAGTGTGGCGCTCTGATAACAGAGGAGATGATTGGACAGCCATTTCTGGTGACTTGACAAGAGATCAAGATAGGATTACACTACCCATTATGGGTAAAGTCCAAAGTTGGGACAATCCTTGGGATGTCGGAGCCATGTCAAATTACAATACGATTACGTCTTTAGCAGAATCATCATTAAATGAAAATATTATTTACGCTGGAACAGATGACGGCTATTTTCACAGTTCTACAGATGGTGGAGATAATTGGACATCCATAGAAGTAAATAGATTACCAGGTGTGCCACAATATGCTTTTGTCAATGATGTCAAGGCAGATCTACATAACGAGGGTACTGTTTATATGGCTTTGGATCACCATAAATCTGGAGACTTCACACCATACTTATATAAGAGCACAAACTATGGTCAGAGTTGGCAAAAAATAACTGGTGACATACCAGACAATCATTTGATATGGAGAGTGGTTCAAGATCATATCAAAGCAGACTTGTTGTTTGCGGCAACAGAATTCGGTATATATTTCACGCTTGATGCCGGCAATAAATGGAATAAACTCAAAGGCTCCCCTACCATCTCCTTCAGAGATTTAGCCATCCAACGCAGAGAAAACGATCTCGTTGGCGCTTCTTTTGGCAGAGGATTTTATGTCCTTGATGATTACAGTGTCCTGAGAGAATTAAACGATGACATCATGGATTCGGATGGTCATCTCTTTGCGATCAAACCTGCCAAAAAATTCTACAAGCGGGACATGACAGGCAGTCAAGGGGCTGGTTTCTATACTGGTGATAATCCTCCATATGGAGCGACATTCACTTACATGTTACCAGAATTTCCAAAATCGGAAGTTGCCATTCGCAAGAAGAAGGAAAAAGAAATGGCCAAAAACAACCAAGACATTCCGTTTCCAGGATGGGATGTATTGGCAGAACAGTCAGAAAAAGGAAAAGGTATTGCAAATGTTTGGCTAACAATAAAGAGCCTAGATGGAGAAGTCCTTAATCGAGTCAAAGCATCAAAAAACAACGGTCTTAATCGGACCACATGGAATTTAAGATATGCGTCTAAAAATGCCATCAGGGCTGAAAGCAATCCACGTAGAGGCGGGGGTGGAGGTTTCAGTAGAGGCGGTGCTGAAGTACCTCCTGGCGATTACTCTGTTACGTTAGAAAAAGAGCTCGACGGGAATTGGGAGACCTTATCAGGTCCAAAAACATTTTCAGTAGAACGTCTATTAGAACCAGCATTGACACCGAAGCCATCATCTGAACTCATCGCCTTTAAAAAAGAAATGGATGATGTAAGGGCAGCGGTTTCTGCCGCGGGCATTCGTTTAGACAATCTAAAAGGTAAGTCTAATGCCTTGCAATCTGCCTTTGCCAGAGCTGATACTCCTTCATCAGAAATTGCTGCTCAACTCAATGACTTGGATGCACAATTGAAGTCTCTTGATCTGCAAATGAATGGAAACCCTGCAAAAGAAGAGATTGGAGAAAGAAACAATCCGACAATGAGAGATCGAATGTTTACGGCATTACGAGGGTTGCGAAGCAGTCACGGGCCTACAGGTACAGCCTTGCAAAACTTGGATATTGCGAAAAAGGAATTTGAAGCACTGCGAGTAAAGCTGAATAATTTGCACGAATCAGTAATACCTCAAGTGGAGAAAAGTTTGATGGAATTAGGTATCCCTTGGATAGAAGGGCAGCCTTTGCCACAACTAAAAGTTAAAACCAATTAAAGCTTAAGACATCATTTTAATTACTGGATGGCAGACACCATCCAGTGATTTATTCTTTGGTCTTGATCGGAGAATCGTATGCAGCGTCTCTCGACGTAGGAGAGATATGCTGTCATAACGTATTATTATTTCCAGTTTTCAGTTACATAAAATAGTATACAATAATAACTGAGTAGTTCAAACATTTGAATTTCGTTACTTGTTTTGTTGTAGGCCAAAATATTAATTTCACTTAATAAAATCCTTGATAAGCAAGTATCACTTTTATTTGCCTATTTTGCTGTTACATATCAGGCTCACATTGAGCATATAATCTAAAAAATATAAGATGGCAAACTTAATGAACGAAGTTGAAAGACACCTCTCTAATGATGTAATCATGCAATTGACAAGGCAGATTGGTGCTCAAGACCCAAATAAAGTAAAAACAGCAGCTCACAGTATCTCCGAATTACTCATTAGTGCTATGGCAAATAGTGCTTCCAATCAGCAAACAGGTGGTGGGCTTTTTGGTGCAATTGAGAAAGATCACGATGGTGGCATCCTTGGTAATTTATTGGGTACACTGACCGGTCAAAACAAACCCAGCAATTCCAGTACAATGAATGGTGAAGGCATCATCAATCACCTACTGGGCAACAAACAGTTGGAAGCTGCTCAGGCGATTGGTCAAATGAGCGGATTGAATATTTTCAAGTCTGGTGTATTGATGCAACTGCTAGCACCTATTGTTATGGGTGTCGTTGGTCAAAAACAAAAGTCTAATGGACTAGACCTAGGTGGCTTAGCAAGTATCTTACTTGGAGGCAATAACAATCAACAACAAAGAGGTCAAAATCGTGCTGGAGGCTTATTTGGGAAGTTACTTGATATGGATGGAGATGGCAGTATGATGGACGACTTGTTGAATATTGGAATGAAAATTCTGAAGAAATAAGCGAGAACAAGTTTTAGAATCAAAGGGATGTTGATCATATCGACATCCCTCCCTTTATGTAGAAAAATTATCCGATTTGGACTTATCAAGGCTTGTGGATAAACGACAAAACTCCCCTGATTCACATCTTTTGTGCTATTTACTGGTTTATACGTAAAGTGAATTTAGATCAATGATATTCTTAATGACAATTGTATGTTGAGTATAAGGAATATTAGTATTTTGAAGCCCTTATCTAAATGAAATGAGTAATGAACTCCAAGAAGCTTTTATCATTCTTCTGGTAGGAATGACGACGGTATTCTTTATATTATTTCTAGTTGTAGTCACAGGTAATCTTCTCCTCAGATGGTTGAAATCAACCGAATTTGTATTCAATGAAGAGGAGTCAGATTCACCTAAAGGTTCCATTCCTAATGAATTGATAGAGCAGGCCATACGCAAATGGTCAGGTGGTAAAGCTATTGTCAAATCAATCAAAAAAGTCTAGCATGAGAAGAAAGGAGATAAAATTGGCATTGGTCTATAGAGACATGTGGCAAGCCTCTGGAAAGTACATGCCTCGTAAAGACCAACTTGTGAGAGTGGCCGAGCCAATCATCGCTATGGGGTGCTTTCATCGTGTTGAAACCAATGGCGGAGGCTTCGAACAAATCAACCTTTTATACGGAGAGAATCCAAATCATTCTGTAAGAGAATGGACCGAGCCTTTTAATAAAGCAGGGATACAAACTCAAATGCTCGAAAGGGGCTTGAATGGGATTCGAATGAGTCCAGTGCCTAAAGATGTGAGACAACTCATGTTTAAATTGAAGAAAATTCAAGGGACTGATATCTCTCGTTCCTTTGATGGTTTGAATAATCCACAAAACTTGGCTTTATCCTTCCAATATGCAAAAGAAGGAGGCATGATAGCTCAAGGTGCATTGAGTTTGACACATTCGCCTATCCATACAGTCGACTACTATATTAATCTAGCAGACCAATATATCGAACTAGGTGCTGAAGAGATTTGCATTAAAGATATGGCCGGTATCGGTAGACCCGTATCCATTGGTAAAATAACCAAAGGCATTCGAGAGCGTCATCCTGATATTATCATTCAGTATCACGGGCATTCCACTACTGGGTTTTCTGTAGTTTCTGCTTTGGAAAGTGCACGAAATGGCGCGGACATTGTTGATGTGGGTATGGAACCACTCTCATGGGGAACAGGTCATGCAGATTTATTGACTGTACATGCAATGCTAGAAGATGCTGGGTTTTCAATGGCACCAATCAATGACGATGCATACATGGCTGCAAGAGCAATGACGCAAGAGTTCATGGATGATTTTTTAGGCTATTTCATCAATCCTAAAAACAGATATATGAATTCCTTATTAATTGGTCCAGGTCTTCCTGGGGGTATGATGGGAAGCTTGATGTCGGATTTAGAAAACAATTTGAAAGGGCTCAATAAATGGTTAACAAAGAGAGATAAACCAACAGTGACACAAGATCAATTGTTAATCAAGTTATTCAATGAAGTAAAATATGTTTGGCCTAAACTTGGCTATCCTCCATTAGTAACACCATTCAGTCAGTATGTCAAAAATGCTGCCTTGATGAATGTGCTTCAAATGGAAAAGGGAAAAGAGCGATGGTCTATGCTCGATGAAAATACGTGGGGTATGTTGATCGGTAAAAGTGGCAAATTGCCTGGTGAGCTAGGTCCTGAAATCCAAGCTTTAGCAGAGCAACAAAACAGAGAATTCTATACAGCTAACCCACAAGATTTATACCCTGACGAACTGGACATCTATCGCAAAAAAATGGATGAGAAAGGCTGGGATTATGGCCCTGACGATGAAGAGTTGTTTGAGTATGCCATGCATCCCCCACAATATGAAGATCTAAGATCAGGCAAAGCCAAAGAGAATTTTAATGAATTGTTGGCTCAGAAAAAACAAGAAGCAGCTTCTGGTGGTGGATCTGCAGGCTCAGCAAACGCAGCCGATCTGCCTAGTAAAGTTGAATTAAATATTGGTGGCCAATTGTATCGAGTTGATGTGAGTTGGGATAATCAATTGGATGAAGCTAAAGCAACAAATGATTCGTCTACAAATGGAGCTTCGCCAGCAGTTACGGGAAATTTCAAAGAAGTACTGGCACCACTAGAGGGTCGATTTTATTTAACTAAAAGCTCTTCAGAACAATCAATAAAAATAGGTGATGTTGTCAAAAAGGGAGATGTGATAGCCTACATAGAATCAATGAAAGTCATCAACGCCATTACATCTGAACACGATGGTACTGTTGTAGAAATTTTATATAAGCACGGTGACGATGTCGAAGAAGATGAACCAATAATCAAATTAAGTTAGCCGTGAGTGAAGTTTTAGAGAAATTGTTTGACATGACTTCGTTTGGAGAGATTTACAGCTCTCCGGGTAGCTTATTTATGATTTTTGTTGCCTTTGGATTTTTGTATTTAGGCATTCAAAAAAGATATGAACCTTTGTTATTGGTGCCAATTGCATTTGGAATTCTATTGGCTAATTTTCCTGGTGGCAATATGAATGTCATACCATCAGAGACAGTCCCAATGATAGAAACAATGACTTTAAACCAGATTGCCAAAGAATTTGGAATCATGAATTTGATCTACTACAGTCTAATCAAAACTGGTTTGTTGCCGCCACTCATTTTTATGGGCGTCGGTGCTATGACAGATTTTGGACCAATGCTTAGAAATCTCAAACTGGCATTTTTTGGTGCAGCTGCACAGCTTGGTATTTTCTCTGTGTTGATTGCAGCAGTCGCCATGGGTTTCTCGATTAAAGAAGCTGGGGCATTAGGCATTATTGGTGGTGCTGATGGACCGACAGCCATTTATACCTCAATTATATTAGCACCGCATTTGTTGGGTCCAATTGCTATTGCTGCATATTCTTATATGGCTTTAGTACCTATCATCATTCCTTTAGTTGTGAAATTTTCTATTTCTAAAAAAGAGTTGATGATCAATATGAAAGAGCAGGACAAGCTTTTTCCACCCAAACAAACAATTACAGATATACGGACAGCAAAAATTTTATTCCCTATACTTCTTGGTGTTATTGTTATCATCCTTGTCCCAACCTCGGCACCTCTCATCGGCATGTTGTTGTTTGGCAACTTGATAAAAGAAATTGGTTCTGATACCAATCGTTTATATTCTGCTGCGACAGAAACAATCATGAATACGTCTACGATCTTTCTCGGTTTGGCTGTCGGTGCAACCATGACAGCTGCAACATTTCTCAATCAACAAACACTCTTAATTGTCCTTGGAGGCTTTATCGCGTTTTGTATTTCTATTCTTGGTGGAATAATGGCAGTAAAGATTCACAACATGTTTTCTAAGAAAAAAATAAACCCATTGATTGGTGCCACTGGGTTGAGTGCCGTGCCAATGGCTTCTCGTGTGGCAAACGACATTGCATTAAAATACGATTCAAAAAACCATTTGTTGCAATATGCAATGTCTAGTAACATTAGTGGGGTGATTGGGTCTGCGGTCGCTGCGGGGGTATTGATTTCGTTGTTGGGCTAATTACAGGGTAGAATCAGAAATAATATAGACTCATTCAACGAATACATTCGTCAGTACAATAATAACACAAACTTGACTTTTAAATTGGCTTTTTATATCTAGCCTGCTACCACCTTCCCTTTAAGCTTGCAACTGCGGTTCTGAATCCTTTGTCTGTTTGGAAGCATTCGAGTTTGTTGAAGCCATCTTTAGATGCGAATCATCGCAGTAAGGAGGTGTCTTAGTCATTTTACATGCACAGAGAGATACTTTTCTTTTCTTCTCTATTTCTACAACCATCGGTTTGTATTTGGAGCCTTGGTGGCTGCCATTGCAAAAAGGTTGTGTACTACTGAACCCACATTGGCAATATAGATATGTGCCAGCTTCTAATTCTGTTCTCAATGGTTCTGTACCTACATGTTTTTCTCTTTTGAATCCTTTAGCAATTTCACTTCCTTCCTTTTTAGATTTGATAAAAGGATACAGCAATTGCGAATACCATGGATCTCTTGGATCTTGCATTAGACCAAATTCGGTTGGATATTGTCTGGTAAATTTTGCTGTTCCAAAAAATTGATCCCATAAGGAAAAGGTATTGCCAAAATTTCCATTAGGATCACTAATGCTATCCGCTTGCGATTTACCATGATGCGCATGATGAAATGCTGGCGTAATAAATACGTGTTCAACAACCCAAGCAATTGGATGAAGTATTTTATGCTTGTACAAAAAGTTATCCCACTTCCATGTACTATGAGTACTTGTCACAATAAGTTGCTTAATGATCAAGCCTCCGATAACAGCGTAACCTAGACCGAGATAAGTAGCGATACCACCCCACCATAAATTAGGCATTATGAGATAATACACCCAACTGTTTCTGTATGCGACGAAAATACCCATATCCTCTGCTTGATGGTGAACACGATGGTGCTTCCATAACCACTCATATTCGTGGGCAGATCGATGGTACCAATATTGAGCAACATCATCAATCAACAAATAAAATGGAATAGCAAGCCATATCGACCAATTTTCTAGAATATTTGAAGTAGCAGGGAAAAGATAATCACCTCCAAAGATGACAATAGAGACTAATAAGAGTTTAGTACCAACAACAACAAAGAAGCCCAGTGTTTCTAGAATCCAATCATCTACTGATCGTTTGGTTTCGAAATAATGACCCAATACGAATTCTAGTAAGCCGAAAAATCCAAGAATACCAAGAACCGCGTATACATCAAGATTTGGGGTTGAGAGAAATTCTTGCATACAGTCTTTGTTTAATTAACATTGAGATGTCTAGCTAAAGATATGTGCAATTTCCCCTATTCTACTTTACAGCTGTTAATTTCTCCTTTTATATTTTACGGGCCTTACAGACATAAATTCAGTTACTGTACAAGTGTTAATTTCGATTATCTAGTTTTCTTTTGATGATTCTGGACAGAGACACAGATGTGATACCAAGATAATTAGCAATATGCTTGTTATACGCTTTTTGAAAGAATTGTGGATGAGTGGAGATTAACTGCTCGTAACGTTCTTCGGGCATCTTATCGATTAAAGATTCGACTCTGAAAATGAGAATTTTTATAATTTCATGTAGGCCTTCGATGTACATTTTAATGAACCTAGGATTAATGCTCATTAATCTCTCAAACTCAGCTTGCTCATATTCTAAAAGGACACAATCACCGACAGTTTCGAAAGTATATTTGGCTGGTATATTATTGAAAAGTGAGTTGGGTGAACCAGAAATAGTCCTTTCTGGTCTTAAAAATATATTTTTCTCTACGCCCTTTTCATTGGTGAAATAGCCTCGGATAAGTCCTTCTGCCACGAAAAATATTTTCCTTGAAATTTCTCCGCCTTTTATAAGCACTGTTTTATTAGAGGCTTGCTTTACAGCTGAAACCGACATTAAGGCTTCTATATCTTCGTCGCTAAGAAATGAATACGTTTCTTTAAGCACGGTTGTTAATCCAGTATGATCCGACACAATAGTTTACATTTGTTAATTTCAAAGATATGATTATTCAAGTACATGTGAAGCAGTTTTATGGTGTTTGAGCAGCTAAAGCAAAATAATTGGCTAAAATCCGTGAATTGGATTCTGAAACGTAGAAAATATGGCGATTTAGATGCAACTAATTTGATAAATCGTGCTCAGAATACTGCAAAACTAGAGTCATTTGGCCCATTTTTTAACCGTGAAGCCTATACCATTTACGTCAATGACTTGAATGAATCTCAAACATTGCATCAGTTTGGGAGATTCGCTCTAGAGAAGAAGATCTTGCACCATCTGATTGATTCACTCAAACTGCAAGATTTAATAAGCAGATCAAGTCTTCCAGATACGCTCAATCGTGTTGTCTTGATTACAGGTTTATGGAGAACTGGCACCACCTACCTTCAGCGGGAATTGTCAAAGCTTCCTGAGTTTCAATCGAGCTTAGGATGGGAAGTATTGTATCCACTATACCCTACACAACATAGAAGTATGACTCGGCTTCAAGCATTCGCGACAATCAAATTATTCAATTCTACAAACCCACTATTTAATATCGCACATCCTGTGAGTTTTAATCAAGAGGAAGAAGACATGCCCTTATTTGATCTTGGTTTTACAAGTACCATCAATGATGTTGTTAATGATCTGCAACACTATTCTGATTGCATTGAAAAGCTAGACCTTACAGAAATGTATAAAGCTGCTAAATACATGCATCAACTTCACTTGAGCAAGAAGCAAAAGACCAAATGGTTCATTATAAAATCACCCCATCATATGGACCAACTGTTAACCTTGAAGAAAATTTATCCGGAATTACGAATAATCAGAATTATCAGAGATGAAGAAAGCTCAATGGAATCGCTATTTAATTTGGTGTATCACGGTTGGCGGACATTCCATCATTCATTAAACAAAGATCAGTTAAAAAACAGATGGCTGCGAAAAGTCATTCATTTATCCAAACAGTATACGAAAGCAAAAGAAGAATTAGACGATGATCATTTTATTGAAATCAGATATGAAGATTTGATGAATAACTTTGGAAAATCAATGCACTACATTGGTCGACGACTAGATGTCAATATTGATCCATTAAAAAATTATCCCATCCAAAAAAGAAAAAAACTTCACTCGAAACAAAAATTAAGTCTTGAGGACTTTAACATATCCGCCAGTGAGATCAGGTCTTTATTTAATCCATATGCCATAGATACATTTCCAATTGAAGAATTAATAACTAATGTTTGATCTTGAATTTATACAGTGGATATGGATATGGATTATCATTGGTGTGATCACTTTTTTTATTGCCTTGAATTTTACAGCACCTTACGGCAGGCATACCAGTACAAAATGGGGGCCGCTAATAGACAATACATGGGCGTGGTTTTTTATGGAGATTCCTGCTTTTGCCCTACCATTGTATTTCCTGGCTAGTAATGCGAAGACCCTTAATTCAATACACATTGTCATTCTTGTTTTATTTATCTTACATTACTTCAATCGTGTATTTATTTTTCCATTTAGAATAAAAACAACAGGAAAGAAAATGCCTTTACTCATAGCTGTGTTTGCCCTAATTTTTAATTTAATCAATGGATTTAATATCGGCTATTATTTTACAACACTTTCAACGCTAGATCAGCAATGGTTTTATGACACCCGATTTCCACTAGGGATTTTTGTTTTCTTATTGGGTCTGTACATCAATCACAAATCTGATCACATATTGATTAATCTGCGTCGCCCTGGAGAAACGGGTTACAAAATTCCAAGAGGTTTTTTATTTGATAAAATCAGCTGTCCCAATCATTTTGGTGAAATCGTAGAATGGATTGGTTTTGCTTTGTTAAGTTGGAGTTTGCCTTCTTTAGCATTTGCCATTTGGACAATGGCGAATTTAATTCCTAGAAGTCTGAATCATCATAAATGGTATCATCAGACATTTGAGGAGTATCCGAATGAGAGGAAAGCGGTTATTCCTTATCTACTATAATGCATAGTACTGAAACCCAATCTTCGGGTTTTTACAACACATAATGCACCGTCAAATAAAATGCTCTTGGCAAGGAGCGCTGCACTTTAAATTGCAAATCAGGATTCTCTTCAATAAAATCAGTCGTCACATTTTCGGGGAACCCAGCGACTGCATCAAAGCCGTTAAATCTTAACAAGCCGACTTCATTAAATACATTATTGATGTTTAAGGCAACAGTTGTATGCATATTGACTTTCGCAGATAAGCCAAATTTGAATAAGTGAAATCCTGGTATCGTAAACGCTTGTTGACTATTGGCGAACCGCTCGGCAAATCGCCTGTAATTTATTAACAGCTGTAATTTTCTTCCTAGATAAAACGTATTCGTGATGTCGATAGGAGACAAATCAAATTTTCGAGCTGTAGACCCCGCCACCGGCTGTCCAGACAAATCAACGATCACATCATCTTCAGGCCCTTCGGCATCACCAGTATCAACAATTCTAAAATCTAAATTTGTCCCTCCACTCATATTAAGGTTAGAGCGGATATTCCAAAATCGTAAAGGCTGTACACTAAATTCTAATTCGGCTCCAAGATATTGTACTGAATTAAAAATTGGTTCGGTCAAGTAAAAGCCATCTTCACAAGTAATGCAAATGACAAACAACTGATTAAAGATATTTTTTTCAACGGAGCGATATAAAGAGCCAAATAATCCAAAGGTCGATGTTGAATATTTAGCACCAATTTCCGCCTGGGTTACCTCACGTGGTTTGAATACAAATGGTTCACCATCTATAAACATGTCTTGCTCATAAATGGCATCTAATAATTTTTCACTTCTACTATATCGAGCATAAAAGGCTGCATTGTCAGAAGCTTTATAGTTGACACCAACAGAATAAGACAAAGCATTATAATTATTATCTATTGGCAATTGATCACCGCTGAAATAATTGTATGCATTATCATACACAGTTAAAAAATCACCATCCGCTCCATTAGGTCTTTCTGTAATGTTGCTTTCATCAGTAATCCCAGAGTTTCCAGAATGATTGATGGACTCATATCTAAAGCCAGCTTCAGCTGTTATTGATTCAGTAATCTTCCATTCGTCATTAACATACAAAGCCACGACTCGTTCAGATAATTCATTGTACTCATTGACTTGGGAATTAAATCCATGTAAGCCGGTTGGTGTAGCAAATTGAAATGTCTGTCCTCCAAATGGCACAAGTGGTCTTAGTTCTGATACAAACTCTGCTGGGCTAGTAAAATCCTCTAAGACTACACGTGTTCCAACAATTCTTGGAAGGGCTTCCGTAGTCAGAAAACTTGTGCCACTATTCAATACTCGATCATTGTCTACTTTGTGATAATACCCGCCTATCGTCAATTGATGCTTTTTGAGATTACCATTAAAATTGACTTGTTGAATTATTTCATTCATATCCAACTCATCATTTCTAACTAAGCCCCAAAATAAATCACCTTGGGTAGGCAGATTATTCAAAGTCACTTCTGGGCTTCCCCCAAGAAATAAAGGACTGTTATCTACTGTTGCTAAGACTTCATTCGTATTGATATCGTAAAATTGCATTTCTCCGATGACAGTATTTCTAAACACCTGATTAACATCACTTATTGGTACAATCCAATTAAAATTTGAAAACAGTCGAGCAAATAGACCGTCGACTTCGATAGTGGCGAATCCTCCTTCTTCTGCAAGGTGATTGATCGTTAAAGATTTTCTAGACAATCTTGTATGGCTACTTACGGTCCAGGAATCATTAAGGGCATATGACAAGCGGAGTCCAGATGTCAATTCATCTATTTTTTGTTGGTCTTTGGTACTGATCGTTTTAAACTGAATAGACTCTTCTGTAGAGGCTCTACCATCTATCATTTCAAATTGTGCTTCTGGTAGTATCAAATTGTCATTGAAATCAAAGCCGTCCGCCGGTTGGATATCAAACCAATTTTGCACCCAGGTAGGTCTATTCAAACCAACCCGATCATTGAGATACTTGCCATAGACTTTGACTGACAATCTATCTTGAAAAACTCGTTGAATATTGGCTTTTATCTGACCGCCTTGAGAGTGTGGAAACAAAGATCTCCGATTACCTCCATCATGACGATAGTGTCCTCCAACGGTGTACTTCCAATTTGTACCTTCTATAGGACCAGCGGTAAAGAGTTCAAGCTTATTGAATATTTCCTGCCCATCTGCATGTAGTCCGAATCTGTTGCGTACTTCAAATTCAAATTGGTCTGTGCCATATCTATTGATGTAATTAAAAACACCTCCGGGTGCGTTGGCTGTAGTGACCGCGCTATTCCCTCCTCGCACAGCTTCTATCCTTGAAACAGTAAGGTCGTTTCTCAAAAACATGTCTCTAGTAAACTGTTCATTGGATGCCATCTCGGATATTGCAGAAGGCAGGCCATCTTCTTGGATAGAAAAAAATTGAGTACCAAGACCTCTGCCTATGATTTCTACACCTACCTCTCCATTGGCCTCATTGACATATATGCCAGGCACTTGTTTTAACGCTTCTAAAGGCGATGCTGGACTTAACGATTCCACCACACTATTGTCTAAAGTGGTAATGGCCACAGATGACTCCAGTTTTGACTTTTGATTGAAGCCTGCACTGATGACAACTTCGTCCATTTCTAAGGCATCAACTTCCATCGTTAATTGTAGAACTTGCTGCATATGTTGATCTATTGTCACCTCATGTGAGAGAGCCCTAAATCCGACATAACTACATGTTATCGTGTGGGTGCCTTCATATAATTCTAATTCAAACTGCCCATCAGCATTGGTTGTTGTACCTATGCCACCATCTGTCTGGACGTTGACACCTATAAGGCTTTCGCCAAATGAGTCTTTTATTGTACCACTGACAGTGAACTGTGCATGCAGACTTCCAGTAAGCAAAAGCAGTGTAATACAACGCAAACAAGCTAAAATTATAGGACTAAACTGAGTCATATGGTGATTAAATATACCAATTTGAATTGCAAGTTAGACAAACTTTAAAATTCTATTAAAGTTATGTTCTCGCATCATCAAAAGATTGACATACTTGTTATATATCTAACCAAAAAACCCAAAAGATGAACCAAAAAATAAAGATTATTGAAGCAGTCAAGGCCGGTTACATTATCAAAATCCTAGATACCAAATACACCCAAGTCATACCAAAAACACTCTTATTCAATAGAATTAAGTGGGGCATTTATACTCTAATGAATCCAGAAATGATACGCTCATAAAGGTCAAATAAGTTGCATATCTTGTATGGATGAGATATGTCCACACCAACATCATTAGCCATGATTGGGAAAAACTTGCAGGATTTTATATTGAAGTCTTCGATTGTACACTTGTGCCTCCTATAAGAAATCAACAAGGCCAATGGTTGTCCAATGGAACTGGAGTGAAAGATGCCCATCTGACAGGCGCACACTTGAGACTGCCAGGATATGATGAGGATGGACCTACTTTAGAGATTTATCAATACAGCAAAACAATAGATGCACAATTGGCAGAACCAAACCAAAGGGGATATGGCCATTTGGCTTTTGAAGTTGATGATGTTTTAGACGTTTTGCAAAAATTAGAGGCAGCTGGTGGGAGCAGGAATGGAGAACCTACTTCAAGACAAATTGATGGACTCGGCACGATAACATTTGTATATGCAAGGGATCCAGACGGCAATTTAATTGAATTACAACAGTGGAGTTAAAAGCTCTTCTTAAAGCCCAATCATCCAAATACATCTAAGAAATATACCTATTTCACTTAAGTGGATTAAACGATCACATAGTGAAAACCCTTAATACAATATTGGTGATAAACCCCAAGAGTATTGTCATCTACTCAGATTAATTTTGTGGAAAATTAAGTCAAATGATGAAAATCTCTGTTGTCGATAAAATGGAATCGGGTTATCTCATCAAGCATTTGAATACTAATTCTATACACTTCATCACTGAATGCACACTACGTCGTCGGGTACAATTGGGTGTGTATGCTTTTAAACTATCCATACGTGGGTGTCCTTGCGAGCTACTTTTATCATTTTACTTTCTGTGTCTTTAAAGGTAAAGGATCAAATTAGAATACCAGTACACCTACAAAATTCAAATAGCTCCCTACAACCAACTTACATAGCCAAACATTATACTGACAATAGCAGATTTAGCTATTCATATTATTGCTAAATCGTGTGGTTTACTCATAATTTTGTGTCTCAATAACATAAAATACATATCCGTATGAAACAGCAAGTAGAAATAATCGATCAAAAGCCATTTGGATTCATTATCAAAAATCTTTCAACAAATGTGATTCAATTGATACCTGAATCAGAACTGAAAAGAAGAATTCGATGGGGCATCTACGAGATCAGTGGTAAAATTATTCCTTCGATGTAATCTTTAGCTTAATGACTTCCGCACCTTGCGCAACAAGTCTCTAGTTGCGATAATGCCATCAAGCTCACTAAAGTCTTTGCCCTCATATTCAATGCCAACATAACCGCTATATCCGTGATCTTTGACAATAGAAAGCATTTGTGAAAAGTCTATTTCAGATTCGTTACCATTGTCATCAAATACATTTGCTTTTGCACTTACTGCTTTGGCATAAGGCATCATTTCTCTAACACCTTTGTATTTATCATACCACTCTTTGCAATCCCAGCTGCCTTTTTTGCGAGTGATGCAGAAGTTACCAAAATCTGGAAGAGTGCCACAATTATCCATGCCTACTTGTTTCATGACATTGGCAAGCCAGGCGCCATTAGATGAATGCCCGCCGTGGTTTTCTACAATAATATTAATATTTTCTTGTGCGGCATATTCTGACAATTTGGCCAAACCTTCTACAGCAGCCTTACCAACATCCTCAGCCGAACCTTCACCATAGGCGTTCACTCTAATGGAATGGCATCCCAAATGTTTGGCAGCTCGGACCCACTTATGGTGCTTATTAACGGCTTCTTGTCGTTCATCATTATCGATTGAGCCAAGGCCACCTTCACCATCTATCATAATCAATAGCTGCTTGACATTATTATCAGCAGCTCGTTTATTCATCTCATCAAGATAAGCTGTATCCTCTGCTTTTGTTTTGAAAAATTGATTGACATACTCTATTGCTCCGATATCCAGACTTCTTGCTTTGGCAGCAAAATCCAAATGATCTAGCTTATCCGCAAAAAACGTTTTATGCAATGACCATTGAGCCAAAGAAATTTTAAACCATTCGCTATCCACTTTATTTTCCACCGTATTTCCAATTGATTTATCTAATGATGCTTGTACAGTGTTTTGCTTACATGAAGCCAGAAGCATGGGAGCACCTATTGTAGCAATTGCTGAAGATCGAATAAAATGCCGTCTTGATGTTTTCATTGGTTTACATTGTATAGCTAAATAATGTTAATCGGTTTTCTCAAAGGGCGTAAAGACCACCTACTTCACTTAAATCTACACAACCTACCCATTCTCCAGGAATTGGATCATAGACAAGTGCTTCTGTGGCGCCTACTTCTGAAGTAAAGAATCCAGTGACAACAAGACCCTTGATCGTTGGCCAAATATGTGGGGTATCATCTGTGATGGCTTTGAAATCATCTACCACTGCAGTAAGAACATTATCTTTTTCACTATCTGTCAATTCTACAAAAGACTTTCCGTATTCATCTGAACTTCTAGTGTCGAATAACTCTAAACCATTAGCAAACATAGACGACTCTTCATCAGTAAAATTAAGTGCTACCTGCTTATCTATAAATTCGTGGACCTTAGCATCTTTGGCACCCGGTGTATCACTTTTCGGAATTATTCGTTCGGCAACATCAGCTATCAAATCCAATTGTGCTTGACTTAATCCAGACCCTTTTAGATCTGCTACTGACTCGGCTGTCTCACAGCTACTGAATATGGCACTAATCGTACCGGCGGATAAAGCAGCTCCTGCAAATATTGTGGATTGTTTTAGTATATCTCTTCTGTTCATAGTCTTCTGATTAAATCTCATTATTATTTAGTGCTTTCACTGCGTGATCTGCAGCTCTTGCGGTGAGCGCCATATAGGTCAAAGATGGATTTTGACAACCTGCAGAAGTCATACATGCGCCATCAGTGACATACAAGTTTTTGACTGCGTGCACTTGGTTATTTCCATTAAGCACAGAGGTCTTTGGATCTCTGCCCATTCTAGCGGTTCCCATTTCGTGAATACCTAGTCCTGGATTACAACCCCTGTCATAGGTTTTGACATTTTTCATCCCTGCAGCTTCTAGCATTTCTGCCGCTTCAGCCATCATATCCTTACGCATCTCATATTCATTTTCTTTCCATTCTGCATCCATCGTCAGTGTTGGTAAGCCATGCATGTCTTTGACATCTTCGTTAAGTGTGATGCGATTTTCTTCGTATGGCAAACACTCACCGAACCCAGAAAGCCCCATAGACCAAGGACCAGGCTGCATCAATTCTTCTTTAAAATCAAGACCAAAATTGAGTTCTTTGACATCTCTCCACCATCCTTCTCTTCGTCCACCGCCTTGATATCCCCAACCTCTTAGATAATTGTTCTTTTTTGTTTTATTATTTAGGTTGACGAAGCGAGGCACATAAATGCCGTTAGCTCGTCTTCCTTTAAAGTATTTATCGGCAAACATATCCGTACTTGCAGAAGCACCAATTCTAAAATGATGATCCATCACATTTCTACCCAACTGATCACTGTCATTACCTATACCATTCGGAAATCGATCAGACTTTGAATTCATCATTATCCACGTAGAGCCGAATGCACTGGCACAGAGGAAAACAACTTTGGCATAATATTCACTCAATTCTCCTGTAAGCCTGTCTTGGACTCTCACACCTTTTGCTTTCTGCGTTTCGTCATCGTATATGACTTCAGTAACTATGGAGTCTGGCCTTAAGGTCATATTGCCTGATGCATAAGCACCTGGTAATGTAGACGCCTGACTACTGAAATAAGCACCATACGGACAACCTCTCATACATCTGTTTCGATACTGACAAGCACCTCTCCCCTTGTGAGCAACCGTCAAGTTTGCAGTCCTTCCGATTGTCATAATTCTATCGCTAAAATTCTGCTTGATTTTTGTGGCGACGTGTTCTTCCACACAGGTAAAATCCATTGGTGGAAGAAACTTACCATCTGGCAATTGAGCTAATCCTTCAGCACGTCCACTTATACCCGCATGTGATTCTACATAATCATACCAAGGTGCAAGATCCTTGTATCGAATAGGCCAATCAACAGCGACGCCTTCTTTGCCATTTGCTTCAAAATCCATTGGGCTCAAACGATAGCTCTGTCGACCCCACAATAAAGACCTACCACCTACATGGTATCCACGAATCCAATCAAATGGCTTCGTTTCGGTATATGGATGCTCAGTATCCTTCACCCACCAATGTTTACTCGAGTGTCGTATCGTGTAGCCCGTTCTATTTTGTTTTTGGTAGTCACTTAGTTCTTCCTTGGTAAGTCTATCATTATTTGGAAATTCCCACACATCTTGATTGGCCGTTGGGTATTCGCCATGTTTGACATCTCTACCTCTTTCTAAGACGAGTGTTTTGAGACCTTTTTCACTGAGTTCTTTTGCAGCCCAACCCCCACTGATACCCGTTCCGACAACAATGGCATCAAAGGTGACTTCCTCATTTCCTTTAGAATTAAAAAACATGTACTATTTTTTTATTAATTATTTGCAATATATAAATTCTGAAATAACTAAGGTTATTCATATTGGGGTATAATCGTCTTATCCAAGTGTCATATCAGACATCGCAGATATGCACACCTTCTTCTAAAGACTCTATGGGGTTAGGGCCTTTAGGGATAAACTCTTGTGCTATAAATCCGGTATATCCAGTGTCTTTGATTGCTTTTGCAATTGCAGGATAATACAATTCTTGGGTATCATTAATTTCATTACGACCAGGAACACCACCTGTGTGATAATGCGAAATATATTGGTGATTATCTTGAATCGTACGAATGACATCACCTTCCATGATTTGCATGTGGTAGATATCATACAATAGTTTAAAATTAGGAGAGGCTACTTTTTCAACTAGTTCAACACCCCAAGCAGTATGATCACACATATAATCTTTGTGATCGACTTTACTATTCAACAATTCCATCGAAATAATGACACCGTGTTTCTCAGCTAGTTTTATGACTGGCTCAAGTCCTACGGCACAATTTTCTAAACCTTGTTCATCTGACATACCATTTCTATTACCAGAAAAACAAATGACTTGTTTGACACCAAACTCAGCCGCTTTGGGTATGACATCAGTGTATTGTCTCAATAATTCTGCGTGATTATCAGTCTCATTGAATCCGTTAGGTATGCCTAGATTTGACCCATTTGACATACCACATTCCAAGCCATAGTTTTTAATGACTGGCCAATCCTTAGGATCGATAATTTCGATGGATTTTATGCCGATTTCTTGAGCGGCTTCTGCCAGTTCTTCTAAAGGCATATTATAACACCATTTACACACAGAATGGTTTACATCCCCTTTTAGCTTTTCCTTATTAGCCGTATATGTATGATCAGTTATCAAAGTGGAATTTTTAGTACTGCATGAGGCAATAGTAATGGCACCCAAGCCTTTCGCTGTTGATGATAGTAATTGACGTCTTTTCATGTTAACTAGATTAGTCTAAATATATGAAATGAATCGTAGAAAAGGACACTGATTGAGAGACTTTATATAGTGAACAGCAAGCTAAATCATACATGTGTGAGCAAATTCAAAATTTTTATAAACGCAACAGCCCTACAAAACAGATACAAAAGGTCTTAAATCAGAATCCGCAGTCTTAAATGACATAAATTTGTGCCCTAAGTTTTACACGTCTAAAATATGCTAATCGTGTTAAGAAAGTGGGTCTATGTAGTTATTCTGATAATGTCAACTGTATTAAGTTATGCCCAAGCTCCCAGACTTAATTTTAAAACGATTGATAACACATCTGGACTCCCAAATAATTTTATCAATGCGATTGAAATGGATAGTCTTGGATTTCTTTGGGTAGGCACAACTGATGGTCTCTGCAGGTACGATTCTCCTAATCAAGTTCAGACCTATAAATCCGGTCAATTGGGTTTGGAGTCCAGTCATATTAAAGATATTAAAGCTGGTGAAAACAATAAGCTCTGGATAGGTACAAATTTTGGGGGCGTTACCGTTTACGATTATGAAAAAGATACTTATAAAACATATAACAACGCAGAAGAAGATAAATTCAAATTATCGAATACTGAAATACTAAGTATTCATGAAATTGATAGCACTGAAATTTGGATTGGGACTGAAAATGGTTTGAATGTGCTATATCCAGAAAATGACAGCATTTATCATTTTCCAATATCTAGTAAAGATGATTCAAAAATTAACTCGAATGCGATTTTAGATATATATGAGGATAATAATGGGTGGATATGGATAGGTACTTGGGGCGGTTCATTCTATCTTTATTTACCCTCTGAATCTGGTAAGCATAACGATGGAAAATTCAGGAAAATCGATATAGGTAAAGAATCTGGGGCACTGAGTATTTGGAAAGTTTATCAGGATTCAAAAGGAATATATTGGATAGCAACTCATAATAGAGGTTTGTATGCTATGTTACTCCCGTCTAGCGCTAGCAATGATATAAATAATCAAAATTGGCAACCAGTCTTTCATTCATATACTGAAGACTTAATAAGTCAAAAAACGATTTCGAGTAATTATATAACTGACTTACAAGAAGATGATGAAGGAAATAATTGGATCACAACAACCCATGGGCTTAACGTCATCAGGCGCTCAGAAAGAGATAAATTTTCTCATGAAAATCCAACACAAAGAGTTGAGCTTCTCTTTGAACGGCATTATGAAAATTCCTTTAAAAATACCATAGCTAACAATTTGGTTAGAAACGCATTCAAAGACAAACAAGGGATCATGTGGTTTGGAACAATTTCCGGGCTTAATCAATTCAATTGGTATACAAATCAATTTAACATTGTCACCATACCATCTAGTAATAACATAAACAGCCCTACCAATGATCAACTGATAAATTCAATATTTTTAAAAGACGAAAACACCTTACTAATAGCTTCCCATTTGGATGGATTATTGACCTATGATTTAAAGAAAGAAGAGTTGGTTAAACAAAAAGAATACAAAAACCTTAAGTTTAGTCAACGCATCAGTACAATAAATCAATTTGATAATAAACTCTATATCGGGACAACTTCAGGAGTAAGTATTTATGATACGATTACTCAAAATTTAGTTGATTACAACCTACAAGCTAATTCCGAAAAAGAAGAATCAGAATTATTTATTACCTATATATTAAAAGATTCAAATAAAAGACTATGGGTAGGTTCTGAAGAAGGACTTATTCTTGTTAATGAAGAAAAAAATGAATTCAAATGGTATACTAATTCACAAGATGACCCTACGAGTATTTCTGATAACGCTATTACTAAGATTTACGAAGATAGTCACGGTAATATATGGTTTACTACCTATAATGGATTAAATCTACTGCAAGAAAACAATGGTTCTTTTTCATTTAGAACTTATAAGCGGGGTAATACGGATTTTGATATTCCATTTAATAAGCTGACCGCTATTGATGAATATAATGGCAACATATATATAGGTGGTAGGAATGGAATATTTAAATTCGATTTAAAAACAAAAAAATTCGAAACTCTAGAATATGACAGATTACAATATTCCATAAATAGTATTTTAATAACAAAAGAAGGTGTTTTATGGGCAAGTAATTCTGATGGTGTACTGCGCTACAATCTTAATTCCACTGAGTATAAATTATTTAATAAAACTGATGGCATCAGAGATATGTCATTCAGAGTTGCTGCAGGCCACATAGGCGATAAGGGTGATATATTTTTTGGAGGAATTAAAGGTTTTATTCAATTTAATGATGCTGAGTTAAAGAAAAACGATGCTAAACCTGAAGTATATATTACGCAAATTAAAACCATCAATACAGACAGAGAGCATGCCATCTGCGGAATTAATAGAAAAACCATAACTCTCCCATCCAATAATTATTATTTAGCACTTAATTTTACAGGTCTAAATTATAATCAGCCAGAAAACAATCAATATAAATATAAGCTTGAAGGATTTAGTGATGAAGATTGGCAAACAACTCAAACCCAACAAGCTATTTACACCAATTTAGATGCAGGAGAATATACATTTAAAGTAATTGCTTCTAACAATGAAGGTGTATGGAATAATGAAGGTGCTGAATTAAACATCATAGTCAAAGCTGCTATGGTAGAAACACTTTGGTTTAAATTACTTCTATTTTTATTGATGTTATCATTTGCTTGGCTAGCATTCCAGCTATACACTAAAAACATAAGGAACAGAAATGAAATATTAAGAGAATACAATGAAAAATTAAATACGCAAGTACAAAAAACTGAAGCTGCAAATACAAGTCTTGAAGAAAGAGAAAAATACATGAAAGTCCTATTGACAAAATTAGAACAGTCAAACGAGGAGTTATTGCGTTCAAATAAAGACTTAGAAGAATTTGCTTATGCTGCTTCACATGATATGAAAGAGCCTTTGCGTACGGTTGGTACATTTACAAATTTACTCAACAAAAAATATCATGACAAAATAGGAGAATCTGGCAAAGAATATATCGAATTTATTACACAAGGTGTTGATCGAATGTCTGCACTGATAAATAGTTTGTTGAGTTATTCACAAGTAGGCAAAAAGGATATTGAATTTGAAGAATGCGATTTAAATATAATTGTAGATTCAAAAATTAAAGATTTATCTCAAATTATTTCAGAGAAAAATGTTTCTATACAATGCGATAGTTTACCGACGATAATCTGTGCAGGAAACCAAATTGGGATGGTATTTTATAATTTAATTCTCAATGGTATAAAATTTAATAAAAGTGAACATCCTCGAATCGAAATTTCATCATTTGATAACGAGTCGGAATGGCAATTCAATGTAAGCGATAATGGTATAGGCATTCCAGCTAAATATGAGAAGCAAATTTTTGAAATCTTCAAACGCTTACACAATCGCGATGAATATGAAGGGACAGGAATAGGTCTTGCATTATGCAATAAAATCATCCTTCGTCATGATGGTCAAATTTCTGTTCAATCAGAACCCAATGAGGGAACTACATTCTCATTCACCATCAGTAAAAACATAAAACTAGTAAAAACAGAGCCTCCTGGGGCTGTTAGTAAGAAGAAGCAACACAAAAAAAAACTTACTAAACGAAGACAGCAATTAGTAGTCGAAGAATGAAGGTCGTTGGTGGAATGGCATCAAAAGATAACTTATTGCAGTCTGGGTCACCTTACAGCGACAACGATGTATCATTCATTATCACTTAAAAAGACCTACAAAGAAATAATTTTTACAAGCAAATCAATCATAACATATTGATAATCTGATAGTTGCAAAAAGATGTAAATATTTTTTACAAAAAAATGTGGCTTATCCGTTACTTATACGTCTTATAATTGGAAGTTGTTCTTTTAAATTGGCTTGCGTCCTTCCGCCTGGAAGTTCGGCAGGCCTTTTTTTTATTTACAATAAATTGAATATCAGGCCTTTATAGATAATATCTGTATTCCACACTACTCCATCTTCTCATTACTTTTTTAGCTTTCGCTATAAATCAAAACAGACGACCATTTATCAGCTTTTTTAATGGTATCTTTCAGGGGACTATGAAAAGCTATTATTACTTCGAAAGAGCCTCTTTGCTCGCCATATTCTTATTGTCATCGGTCTATTCTTTTGCCCAAGAAACAGACTGGATTCAACTCGAATTTGGAAACAAAAAAAACAATACTGAATCAACAGTTTCTCTATCAGGCCTTGTCAAGGATCTAAATTTTGACTTGCCACTTATAGGGGCAACTGTAGAAGTTGTTGACAAAGCTATTGGTACCGTTACAAATGAGAATGGCACTTTCAAATTAGAATTACCAACTGGGCAACATCAACTTGCGATCTCTTACATTGGATATAACAATATGCGTGTCAATTTATTGATCTATGAGAACGCATTCACCATTCTGAATTTGTCAGGATCTGCTGTTGAACTGGAGCAAGTGACCATTAAAGAACAGTCCCAAAGAGATAATATAGAAAGTGTGATCAGTGGTGTAGAAAGACTAGACCGTCGAAGTCTAGATACGAAGCCTAAACTTTTGGGTGAAGTAGACGTCCTTCGAAGTATTCAGACATTATCCGGTGTGACTTCTGTAGGCGATGGCGCTTCAGGTTTTAATGTACGAGGGGGTAATGCAGACGAAAATCTCATCCTGCAAGACGGAGCTTTAATTTTCAACCCCAGTCATACTCTTGGATTTTTCTCTTTGTTTCATCCAGATCTAATCAATACAGTAAATCTATATAAAGGAGATCAACCTGCAAATTATGGTGGACGACTGTCTTCTGTTCTCGAAGTCAATTTAAGAGAAGGCGACATGCAAAATTATAAAGCGAACGTTGGCTTAGGATTAATTTCTTCAAGACTCACTTTAGAAGGACCAGTAATAAAAGACAAAGCATCCCTTATTATTGGTGGGAGAGGAAGTTATTTAGATTGGTTACTTAATCGAGTAGACGATATTGATGTTCGAAATAGTAGTGCCGTCTTTTTTGACTTCACAGGTAAGTTTAGTTATAGAATTACAGATAAAACTAAATTAACCATAACTGGCTTCACGAGTGGCGATGAATTTCGGTTTGCGGATCAAGTCAATTTTGAATATCAAACGAATACATTGTCAGGCTCTCTGAATCAACTCATCAGTGACAAATTTAATGTCAGATTAGGTGTCAGTACGGGCACATACAACAGTTCTTTATTTGACATCGACGGAAATGATATTTCTGAATTCAGCAATGATATTGGATATCTCCGAGGCGAATTAAAGGCCCTCTATCAAATGTCTGAAAAACAAAAGATATCATTTGGAGTTGAAGGAAATTCATACACTGTAAATCCAGGAACCATAAGTCCTACTACAGAAGAATCAACAGTCATTCCAGATCAATTAGATGAAGAAAGGGCATTTGCTATGAGTCCTTTTTTACAATACGACATTGATGTGACAGAAAAGCTAAGTTTATCAGCAGGATTGAGGTATACAGATTATGCAATTAATGGCCCAGCAACGGTAGCCACCTACGAAGAAAATACACCCCGGAGTGTGACTAGCTTCACTGGCAACATCACATTTGAAGATGGAGAAACAATCAAAAAATATTCTGCTTTCGAACCTAGATTTTCGGCAAGATACATATTGACAGAGTCTAGTTCTGTCAAGGCCGGATTTAATCAAACATTCCAATATTTAAATCAAATTTCAAATACGGCTTCAGCCACTCCTGTGGATTTATGGAAGCTATCTGACTTTCATATTCAGCCTCAAAAATCAACAAACTACTTTGCTGGTTTCTTCAAAAACTTTGATGACAATAGTGTATCCTCATCCATTCAATTGTTTTATCGTTCACAAGATAGAATTATAGAGTATAAAGATTTTGCCAACCTTTTACTTAATGACAATTTAGAAAGAGAGTTAGTTGACGGTAGAGGGAGATCGTTTGGAGCAGAATTTAATTACTCGATGACATCTAAACGCAATTTCATTCAATTCAATTATACATATTCTAAATCACAACGACTTGTTGAGGAGTCACCTACACAAGAAAGCATCAATAATGGCACCTGGTTTAATTCGAATTATGACAAACCCCATTCACTGTTTGTGACCTATACTTATAAGACTTCAAAGTATGGAAAACTGGCAGCTAATTTCACCTACAGCACTGGAAGACCGACAACTGCTCCAATCAGTAATTTCAGAGTAGATAATCTGCAAAACATACCTGTCTTTTCCGATAGGAATCAATTTAGAATACCTGACTTTCATCGATTAGATGTCAGCTATACAGTCGGGCCAGTAAGAAATAAGAAAGACACCTTTAGCACAGAATTTGTATTTTCCATATACAATCTTTACGCTAGAAAAAACGCCTTTAGTGTATTTTTTGAACAGCGAGTAGCACGAAGTATATCTGCAGTCCGAGTTGCCACACTAGGCACTATTTTTCCTGCAGTCACCTTAAATTTTTCATTTGGATCATGAATAAGTTAGTCTTTATATTAATTGGTTTTTTTGCGAGTATATTTTTTCTCTGTTGTGTAGATGAAATTGATTTAAATATTGATACCGATAAACAATTTGTCGTTATTGATGGATTTATCAGTGATAGACTAGACGAGTACAGGGTTCGCGTAAGTACAAGTGCGGTGATTGGCTTGGGTAATGATAATATATTTGATAATATTTCAGGTGCATCTGTAAGGGTCATTGATGAAAATGGCCTTGCTGTAAACTTCCAAGAATTAGAAATGGAGCCTGGCAATTATACTGGAGTGATGGAAGTGGATCCTTCTTTAGAATACGAAGTGGAAGTAGTTATGCCTGATGGCGAAATCATAAGAAGCGTGCCAGCAAGAGCATTGAACTCCCCAGATATTGACTCGTTAACTTTTGAGGTGGTTACTGTAGAACAAATAAACAGTGCTGGCAATACAGTAGAATCCGATTTCATAGACATATTTACAAATACATCTGTAACGGATTCGGAAAAGCCATTTCTTCGATGGAGAGTTTCTGGTGAATACGAATTCAAAGAAGTATTTCCAGGTGCTCTAGATCAACTGAGATGTTATGTGACAAACAATCTAGATCTCAACAATATAGAAATTTTCAGTACCGATGATTTAAATGGAAATGTACTTACTGATCAATTCGTCATACGCACAGCCGTAGATGATCGCTTCAATACGATTTACTGTTTTCATGTGGATCAGTTTGGTATCTCAGAACAGGAATACGACTACTGGACCAATGTACAAAAGCTCGTCGACTTGGAAGGCTCTCTTTTTGATCCACCACCTGGCGAATTAAAAAACAATTTATTTTCGGAAACAAATCCAGATAATATTGTACTCGGTTATTTTTCTGTTTCAACAGTCTCAGAGAAAAGGCTATTTATTGGTCCACAACAAATTGGTTATACCGTTGGAACAGAATGCCGATCATTCAGATTTACAACGCCTCGATGCTCAGATTGCACAACGATCCTTGGAAGCACGAGAGAAAAGCCACCTTACTGGCCCATTTAGTATAAGTCGATTTTGTTTCAATTAGTATTTATGAGTAAATATTAGACTTGTATTAATGTTAGACTTGAATTATTTAAGCTGATTTCTCAAAATTAATACATCGACAGATTTATCATGCCATCGTCTGATGTCTGTAGAATCAACAAGCGTTGGCCCTAAAATGTAACCGCCAAATACCAAATCAATATCACCATCACCTTCAATGTCTCCCACATCAGTAGTCATCCATCTGCCATTTATTGATTCTGGCACAACAGTGATATCAAATGCTAAGGATCGACTTTCCTTTTGTTGGAATACGAGAATTGAATTTTGGTTTGTGGTAGGAAAATAACTCGCTGTAACAAAATCAATCTTATTGTCGTCGTTTAAATGAAGTGCATTGACTTGTGTCGTTCCATAATGATCGAATCGATATTCTTCTTTAAATCGCTGATTGCCTTGATTAATGTAAATACGGACACCATGAAATTCTTTGGGCATATTCGAATAATCTGCATTATCACCAAGTGCCACAATAAAGTCTTGTAGACCATCATTATTTACATCCACAACATCCAAGTCACTTAATCCTGTCTCTGGTGAAAATGCAATTAATTTTCTGACTTGACCATCCTCTTTATTTATTCGATAAATACCTTCTAGCGCTTGACTGCACTGCACGATGATTTCCACAGACTCATTTCCGTCAATATCAGCTTCAAAGACTTTAAAACATCCTGGCAACTTCAATACTACTTCTTTTGCATTCAAGTCAGACTTATCCAATTTTGACAACTGTCCTGCTTGATGTCCAAATTCAGAAACATATAAGGCCTCCCGTACTTCTGTGAGATTAATCGGTCGCTTCAATTTATCTATGACTACTTTTTCTTCACCACTATTTAGATCAAAAGTATTTAATGAACCTATGGCATGATCGTGAGGTCTCATCTCTCCTGCGTTTAGCAAATACAAGCTAGTATCATTTTTAGGCATCATATCCAAGATTCTAGCTCGTGTTGTATATATTGATTTGTCGCCAGTATTGATATCAAGTTTCATAAATGTATCTCGCTTGGCGATCCACAATTGGTCACTGCCTACCATTTTCACCGCTGTACTTGCAGGTACGCCCATTACGTCATCAAGTGCTTCAACTGTAAATAAGGATTGCGGAGAATCAACAAGACTTTCTCTTATTGTTACTTCGGGTAAGGCATTACTGACAAAATGATCCATCAGTTCTGACCAAAGCTGGTCCGTCATGGGTTGCCTTCCCTTCTTCAGATAAAATTTCTTGTTCGCATAACTGTGTACGGAAGTCGTATCCCACATAAAATAGTCTGCCATATATGGAAAAACACTTTGCTCCCAAATATCAGGCGTCAACGAATTGGGATCAGGAACGATGTGACAGTTACCACAATTTTGTTGGAGCATTTTATCTTTTGATTCTCCCTTTGATAGGCAAGCAAATAAAAAACAGCAAAGCAGTATTGTTATAACAATGTATTTCATTGTTCTATTGATCTGACTTGTCCATTAAATTTGGTTAATGTAACATCAACCGCATTCTTAGGAATTGCAATATTTCTGGATGATTGTGAGAGGTATCCTGAACCCAATGCCAATTCCTTTTTAAATGGTTGACCATTCAGTGTATATGATAAGATAAAATCATCTTGTTCCGTACTAATTATAGTTCCATCACTTTCAAAAGTAAATAATTTCAGATCGCCTCTATTTTGACCAACTAAGACTGCCTCTTTGTCTTTATGAATAATTCTGACCATGGACTTTGCATTCCCTTCAGCGAGAAATCCACTGTCACGCAAGGATAAAGGTTCGAATTTTCCTCCATCGGAATTAATTAAGACCAGACCATTTAATGCATTTTGTTTTCCAAAGAAAATTTCATTCGAATGATCGTTCCCGACTAAAACAATGTCATTCAGCCCATCATTATTTACATCAATGATATCGCTTCCATATACTGGTGCCAACTGCGCTTCATCAGGCAACTTATGTAATGTAAACCCACGATCAGTATGTTCAAGCCACGAAGTATGGACATAATTTATTTCAAAAATATCCGCTTCTTTCACTAAGCTATCGGCAACAATATCCACTAATTGAGCCGTAGAGTATTTTTCAAAGCTTGTAAATTTTCTTCGAGTAGAATTTATTTCTTTTGTTAAATCGAGCCTTGAGACAAAAGGAAACTCCGCATACTCTCCTTCTCTATTTAAAAAATAGGCGAATGGTAGAATATCTACTTTGCCATTGTTGTCAAAATCTTTGACATAAATACGGTATGGTGTTTCTGGCGTAATTGGATTAAATTGATTTAAGCCTCTATTGCCAAGGACATAATCTATATCGCCATCGTGATCAAGATCTCCAGCCGAAATGCTATTCCAAAAACCACTGATAGACTCAGTCGAACTATTGTTGTATTTTGAAAATCCATTACCAGTATTTTCCAAAAACAATAGTTCGTCCATCTCTCTTAAAATAATTAAATCAACTTTCCCGTCATTGGTAAAGTCTGTAAATAGGGCATCGGTAACCATGCCTATATTTTTAAGCAAGTCATTGTACGAGTCACCTGCATCTGCAAATTTGATTTGCCCACCATTCGATTCGTTTATATACAAATAAGAATCCAACCGTTTGGGAAAATTATTTTGTTCTGCACGACCGCCTACAAAAAGATCTAAATCACCATCTTGGTCGACATCTGCTGCTTTCACACTTAATCCATTATGCAAATGAAATGGCAGAGCAGTAGGCTTATACGTAAATACACCATTTGTATTTTCAAAAATCCTGTCTTGTAAGATTGGATCTTCAGGTGCTTTTTCATAACTACCGCTGACGATGTATAAATCTAAATCTTTATCTCCATCAGCATCGAAAAGCAAGGTGCCTAGCTCTTCCATATCTGGGTCGTTCGCCTTTAATTCGACAATATTGAATTCCCCATCAGGCGATTGTACAAAAAACTGCCCATTTCGAAAAGTGGCACCTGACAAATAGGCATCATCCAAACCATCATTATTAATATCTCCAACTGCAAGTCCTGGACCATATTCTGATAATTTATGTGGTAATAATGGTTGATGATTATAGTCAATATAATCGTCTTCTTCATGAGTAAACTTAATTGCCTCTGACTGCTTAAATAACGCTTGGACGTTAGATTTTTCGGAGTTATTGGTTCGTGTCACTTCATTGTAATCAAACTCATATCGTCGGTTTGCAATTAAGTCATTGTGCCGACTTGTGGATCCATCTGGCCATTTGATTTGTAACTGTTTGACTGTATCTAATTCTCCTAGACCAATATGAATAAACTGTGAGTGTGTCGACAGATAACCTCTGAACGGACTGTGTTGATGTGAGATGTATTCTGCACCATTATTAATTTTCACTTCGGCTCCTAAGGCATTCACATTTTTCTCATTTCCAATTAAGCTTAGTTGGATATAATTTCCAGATTCAGTCGTCGAACTATTATTTTCATAAAGGAAAACCTCGTCATAAATATTATTCATAACGACATCCAAATCTCCATCATTATCTAAATCAGCATAAGCCGCCCCATTAGAAAAAGACACATCATCAAAACCCCATTCGTCGGTGACATTTTCGAATCTTGAATTCCCTTGATTTCGAAACCCACAGTTTTTTGCCTTTATTGCAGGTATCATTTTGAGCATCATTTCTTTTGAAGCGAAACGTACAGCGTCGGCTTTATAGTCGATGAAGTCATGATCAGTGACATCCTTTGGGAAGCCATTAGTGATGATTATATCCTTATACCCATCGTTATCAAAATCAGCAACCAAAGGTGTCCAACTCCAATCTGTTGCAGACACCCCTGAAAACATAGACACCTCAGAAAAGATAGGCATATTGTTTTCTGGTATATTTCCTTGATTTAATTGCAAGGTATTTCTGACGTATTGAAAAGTGTAATCGTATTTCTCGTTATTGATATACGTGATGTAATTATTGGGCCCTAATAGCTTCTTCTGTCGGTAATTATCTTCAGGCAACATGTCTAAAGCGATAATGTCTTCTAACCCATCATTGTTGATGTCTACTACATCATTGCCCATTGCTGAGTGAGAGGTGTGTTTGAAAAACGATTTAGCCTCATCTTTAAATGTGCCGTCTTGTTGGTTTATATAAAAGATATCGTTCGACAAGAAGTCGTTTGTGATGAATATGTCTTTCCAACCATCTTTATTGATGTCAACAATATTTACACCCAAACTAAAACCCGCAACGGTAATGCCAGCTTCATCAGATACATTTGTAAAGACAGGATGGCCCAACTCTTCATTAAACTCATTTCTAAATAATCTATCGATACGTTGATAAAATTCTTTTCGCTTTTTCTTCTTTTCAAATTGGCTTGGAAATCTGGTTTCTTGCATTTCATTAATGATGGTTATCACATCCAAATCACCATCATTATCATAATCAAAAAAAGCTGAATTTACTGAATAGGAATCATCATCTAATCCATACGCTGCTGCCATATCTTTGAACTGTGGTACACCATTTTTATCTATCCCTTGATTTATGTAGACATTGTTTTTTCTTAATTCTTTGTCCTCCCAAGTATTATTACAAACATGAATATCTAATAAACCATCGGCATTGATATCCACAACAGCTATTCCTGAACTCCATTGCCCTGTTGAACTGATTCCGGCTTGATCAGTGATGTCCTTAAATTTTAAGTCTCCTTCATTTAAATACAGTGCATTATTGACCATATTACCGCTAAAGAAAAGATCTTCCAAACCATCATTATTAAAATCACCAACGCCTACTCCTCCCCCATTATACAAATATTCATAATCGAGAATATTCATAGAATCAGAGACAGTAATGACATTATTGAATATAATTCCAGATTGCTCAGATGATACCCTTGTAAACAAATGGCTTGAATCTTGACAAGACGAAAACCCTATTACGACAATAGTGACTATTGACAAATAATATGACAAATGTTTAATAGCTGTATGCTTCAATAGATTCATTGTTTCTACCAATTAATACAATTTTTTTACTGCCCAGTTCGATCGTTTTGATATCTCTTATTTCTCCTTTTGTGAATACGCCAGACTCATTACTAGGAATCGATGTAAATTCTCCATCGCCTTTACCTTTTAAGAAAACACCAGTTGAAGAGTTTAATCTCCCAACTTCCGGTTTACAACCATACATATTACCTCCAAGGATCATATCCGGAATATCATCCGCATCAAAATCATCTACACTGATGGAAAACATTGGTGCCAGTTGAGCTTCTTGTGGTAAAGGCAATTCTTTAAACACATAAGCTCCTGTATTTAAAAACACACTAGTCTGCAACTGGTTTACATTTAATCGGATACTGTTCTCTATTTGTTCTTCTGTCAATATATCTTCCAGCTTTGCTTTTGCATAATCTTCATTTTTCAGAATTGATTTTTTCAGAGCTGGTATTTGACCTACAAGATCCCTTTTGCCAGCAAACAATCCAGGTTCCTGATCTTCGTATGCAAACCAATTGATGATGAATTCTGTTTTTTTATTATTATCAAAATCAGCAACGTACATACTTAAAGGTTTATCTACTGAAGCCTGTAGTTTAGAATTCGTACCCCAATTTCCAGCAACAATATCTGGCTTCCCATCCTTATTTAAATCAGCTATTTCAACCGACTGCCATAAACCATTTGAATTCTTTATAGTCCCTTTCAACTTTAATTCGCTTCCCGTATTTTCAAAAATAGTGATAGGCATCCACTCCCCAACTACGACTAATTCGTCATCACCATCCTCGTCCAAATCAACGCTTACTGCATCTGTAACCATACCACATTGTCCCAAGGCTTGTGTACTCACATCCTGCCAGCCATTCTGTTTGGGAACAAACAGATAATTACGAGGTGGTAATCCGTAATTCCCAGGTATTATTCTACTACCAAGAAAAAGAGCGTTCACTCCATTCCCCATGTTGACAGCCTTTATACAAGAAAAATTGCCAATCGCTTTTATGCCTTCAAAAAATATCGGTTCGAAATTACCTTGTCCATCATTGTGGTACATTTTCAATACATAATTCTCTGGGCCCTTCGACGGATCATTTCCTCCACTGCCAACCAATAAATCAAGATCAGCATCCCCATCCATGTCTATGAGCAGACCACAAACGCTTTCTGAGTTTGCATCTTTTTCAAAAGAGGCTTGTTTCTTTGCCTGCCACTTTCCATTACTTTGGATAAACAATTGATCCGCTTGCCCTGTGGCTCCTAGCAAAATCACATCGTCTTTATTATCGCCATTGACATCGCCTGTCATTAATTCTGGACCTTCTGTAGAAATCATGTGTGGCAATAGTGATTCAAAGTCAAAATCACTAAATACATTTTCCTTATGTATTGCATCAGTAAGAAAAAGATCAGATTCTTTCGTTAATGGTTTATCTACTGAACTTGGTGCTTTGAGTAGTTTATTTATTGCTTGGGCTTCTTTTAATACTATAGTCTTATTAACATTTACATTGGTAAGTTCTTGCGTTTTTCCAGTTGGCCATTTGACAATAAGTTTATCAATAACATCTGCTTCACCTACACCGATTGTAAGTATTGGCTCTGTAGAACTTTGAAATCCTCTTGTTTGATAATTCTGAAAGGTAAGTGTATTCTTTGTCAACTTTAGATCTACTGTAGCTCCAATTCCGAAAGGATTTTTCTTTTCACCGACAAACTTGAGACGCACGTAGTGATTGTTTGTTTTCTCCGAGCTTACATTTTTATACAAAGACGCGACTTGATTAACATTATTAACAATGAGGTCTAAATCACCATCTAGGTCAAGATCAGCATAAGCAGAACCATTACTAAATCCAGGTTTTCCTAGTCCTAAATCTTGCGCCTTATTTTGAAACGTCCGATCTCGTTGATTGACAAATGCATAATTTGACAAGGGTGTAGATGGTAGATAATCTAGAAAATCTCGAAAATCAAATCGACCTTTTTCGGATACTATTTTTTTAATAGATTGTTCATCTTCAATAAAGTCTGAAAAGTCCATATCTGTGATGTCGTGATAAACGCCATTACTGACGAAAATATCTTTCCATCCATCATTATCAAAATCAAAAATCAATGACGCCCAACTCCAATCTGTGGAAGCAACACCTGCAAGAAAAGCAGCTTCCGTAAAGTTTGCATTTCCGTCGTTATACTGCAAACAGTTTTGGGTAAACTGATAATGATAGTCGTTTCTGAATTTGCGGTCTTGGAGATTATAGTCGTTGAATATAGTTGTTGTTTTTAACCGTTCATTTGTGGCAGGAAGCATGTCTGTACTGAATATATCATACGCACCATCATTATCTATATCGGCGATATCCGCACCCATGCTTGCGGTAGATGTCATGGATATACGGTTAGGCAATTGTTCTTCAAATACTCCATTTCCCTTATTGAGATACAAATAGTCGCGTTCCCAAAAATCATTACTGATGTATATATCAGGAAGCATATCCGCATTTAAATCACTAACAGAAACACCAAGGCCAAATCCTATTTCACTACCAAAAATACCAGCTTCTGCACTGACGTCTGTAAATGTGTTTCCATCATTTCTCATCAAACGATCGCCCCCTTCTTTGTCTCTAATGTTTCTTAGATTTTTAAAATCTATACGGCTGGGATCTTTAAAACTGTTGTTTAGAATATAGGCGTCCAGATCACCATCCTGGTCGTAATCAAAAAAAGAGGCGTGTGTTGAGAATCCTTCATCGTCAAGATTGTAAGCTTTAGCTGATTCTATAAATGTTCCGTTTTTCTGATTGATGAACAATTCATTGGCTTTGTTTCCACCTTTAGCATCACCCGAGTTACATACATAGATATCCAACCATCCATCGCCATTTACATCTGCCATGCTCACGCCAGTACTCCATGACCCAGTACCACCAATTTTAGCAGTCGACGTCACGTCTTGAAATGTCAGTTCACCTTTATTGAGGTACAACTTATTCTCAGCCATATTCGCTGTCAAAAAAACATCTGGAAGTGAGTCATTATTTATATCTCCAATTGCCACTCCACCGCCATTGTAATAGTTGCGATAAGTAAGCACATTAAAATCTTCTTGATCTTCTACTTTGTTGGTAAAGTCTATCCCGCTATTCGCAGGAGATTGCTCTTGAAATAATCTTGGAAAAGGTCCTTGTTGTCCCGTACTTGAGTTTTCTTCCTGACAAGAAAAAAACAATGAAGTTAAAATACAAAATATAATTAAATAGAAATGCTTCATATAAAAAAAGAGACGAGTTAAAGATAACTCGTCTCTTTTAATCTTATAATTACTAGATTAATTAAAATCCAGGATTCTGTTGCAACATTGTCACTCCATCAAGTTCACTTAAATCAACTTGCACTCCAGGAAGTGGATATGCTTGGTGAATGTCAGATACTTGGAAAGCCTCACTTAAATATCTTCTTTTTGAGATATCGTCATCAGATCTTGCATTATTCTTAGCAAAGTAATCAGCCATAGTACTTTGTAAAGTACCCCATCTTCTTAAGTCATACAATCTAATTCCTTCCATTGCTAACTCAATTCTTCTCTCTAATCTAACTGCATCTCTAGCTGCACCTTGGTCAGTCCATGCATCATCATATGTAGATACTGCGTAATTAGCCCAAGTAATAGATGCATCATCTAAAGACGCTCTAATTTCAGCACCTGAACCTCCTGCACCTTGTGCACAATTTCCAGCTCTAGCTCTAACCATATTAGTCAATTCTCTAGCTCTTTCCAAATTACCTAGTTCAACTTCAGCTTCTGCTAACATCAACAGAACATCAGCATATCTGATGATGTTGTAGTTAATTGCTGAAGCTTGAGGGCCCCATGCACCTGCTGAAGAAGCAGAACTAAATGAATCGAATTGGTCAGCGTGAAACTGAGTTTTCTTAGGACTGTATGGTCCACCAAAGTTTCTGTCTCTAATCCAACCTGGGTTGTGTGCTCCATGATCATAAAAAGGAACATCATCACGACCTACTGTCCAATCCAATCTAGGATCAACATTGTAAGACTGTGCCGCAGGATTTTCTGGTAAAATACCTTCATCATCAGATAATGGTAAACCATTTGCATCTGTTTTGAATGCATCAACTAAGTCCTGTGTTGGCTGGTTAAATCCGCAACATCCAAATGGAGAACCAGAGTGAGGGAAACCTAGTCTAGTACCATAGTTTGCGTTATTTGCATTAGGATCACCATCATTTACTGAAAACTGAACTGCTAAAATTGACTCAGCATTGTTATCAAAATCAGCATCAAAGTTATCGTGGAAACAGTCAACCAAAGAATACTGGCCACTATTAACAACAACATCTAATGCAGCTTTTGCTTCTGAGAAATTACCAGCGTGCATTTGTACTCTACCTAAATAAGCTGATGCTGAAAGTCTGTTGACTCTTCCTACTTCAGCTTGAGTTGTCGGTAAATCTGCAACCGCTGTTTGAAGATCAGCAACGATATTTGGAATAATATCAGGCTCATTTGATTTACGGAATTCAGTATCAGCTTGAGTGAAGTAAGGAATTTGTTTGAACACTTTCCAAAGCTCAAAATGATAGTGTGCTCTAAGGAATGATCCTTCTGCGTTAATTTCTGCTTTTCTTGCAGGGTCTATCGTTTCAGAAGCATCGTTTAACGCTAGTGTTGCATTAGCTCTTGCTACTCCTTCATAACGCGACTGGAAGAAATCATCAAAAAGACCGTTTGACGGTAACCATTGATACAATTCTACTTGTGTAATATCGGCAATATCTGAGGCATCAGAACCTTTGTGCGTGTCATCAGAGGCTACATTAGACCAGATCCAGTGACCTGCATCTCTAGCCCAAGGACCAAAGTTACCCCATTGTCCATTCCATCCATCAAGTAGAGAATAAGCAGATATCAAAGATGCTTCTATACCATCTGGTGATTCAAGTGCAGATCCGTCTAGAGCTCCTTGAGGATTCAGCTCAAGAAAATCTTCACCACAGGCGAAAACAACTCCAAAAACGGCCACTACTAAAAATAATTTAAGTGCTTTCATTTTTATTTTTTAATTACTATTTTTTATTTAAAAGTCAAGGTTTATCCCAAACAATAATGTTCTATTCGAGGGATAGTTTCCTAAGTCAAGTCCTGCCTCAATATCAGCTCTTCCAAAGTTAGATAATGCTGGATCCAATCCTGAGTAACCTGTGAAAGTTAATGGATTTTGAGCCTGAACATATAATCTTACGCTTCCTGGAAGGTTTGCTATATCACTAATTCTGTATCCTAGTTGGACACTTTCTACTCGTACATATGATGCGTCTTCAACATAGTAAGAACTAGGTCTACTGTTAAATCCTCTACCATCGTAATCAGGTGCAGGGAATACATTACTCGTATTTCCATTTGACCATGCGTCAAATACTTCGTTTCTCACGTTTGCTTCAAACTGAGAGAAATCTGTAAATAGTCTGTTGAAATTAAAAATTTCAGATCCAAAATTTCCAAAGAAGAATGTAGAGAAATCAAAATTACCCCAGTTAAGACCAATTCTTAATCCAGCCGTTAAATCAGGGTGGTAATCTCCTAAAATTACTCTATCATCATCATTAATGGTGCCATCACCATTTGTATCTTCAAAACGCAATCTTCCAACTGCTTTACCTGGCTGCTCCACATGAGCATCAACTTCAGCTTGATTTTGGAAAATACCGTCTTGTACCAGACCAAA
>CALLFA010000068.1 GCA_937997635.1 uncultured Saprospiraceae bacterium
ATCATTTTATCCCCGCCATAATGTTCTTCACAATCCCCGGCCCCTCATATATAAAGGCACTATACAACTGCACAAGACTCGCACCAGCATCAAGTTTTTCTTGTGCAGAGACGCTGTCTTTAATGCCACCTACGCCAATGATTGGTATTGTGCCATTTGATTGTTTGTGGATATAGCTGATGACTTCTGTGGAGCGATCTCTGACTGGTTTGCCGCTTAGTCCACCATTGCCGATATCTTCAATTCTTTTACTAGGTGTCGTCAATCCTTCTCGACTGATCGTGGTGTTGGTAGCGATGATGCCATCTATGCCGATAGTGGATACGATATCAATAATATCATCCAGTTGACCCTCAGTCAAATCGGGAGCGATTTTGAGTAAAATAGGTCTTGCTATTTCAAAGGTCATGTTTTCTTCTTTGACTGCTTTGAGCAAATTTGTCAATGGTTCTTTCTCTTGGAGTTCGCGCAAATTTGGCGTATTAGGCGAGCTGACATTGACAACAAAGTAATCCACATAGGGATGTAATTTTCTCAAACAGATCAGATAGTCTTCTACTGCTTTATCGTTCGGGGTCACTTTGTTTTTACCGATGTTGCCTCCAATGATGACTTTTCTCTGTTTTAGATTTTTTAATTTCTCCGTAAGGAAATCAACACCTTTGTTATTAAAACCCATACGGTTGATAAGGCCTTCATCTTTGGGAAGTCTGAATAGTCGAGGTTGTGGGTTACCCGCTTGAGCTATGGGAGTGATCGTGCCTACTTCTATAAAGCCAAATCCAATGTCTTGCATGGATTCGATGTATTCTCCATTCTTGTCAAATCCTGCTGCTAGACCTACTGGATTTTTGAATGTCAGCCCAAATAGGTCAACTGATTTTTCTATTGGCTTGTAACTTTTTCTAAGAATTGTACCCAGGATGGGTATTCGTCGAGCTATACCGAATAAGGAAAGAGCTAAATAATGCGCCTTTTCTGGTTGGAATAAGAAGAAAATTTTCTTTAGTAGTGGATACATTGTACCACTAAACTATCTCTTCTTCTAGTTTTTCTAGGTCTCTGACAAGCAATCTTTTTCGATTGAAGGTCAATAAATTTTTATTTCTCAACTCATTCAAGACAGTCGTTACAGTTTGTCTTGAGGTAGCTGTTAAATTTGCTATTTCTTGGTGGGTATTAAATTTGCGTACAACCCATTCATAACCAACTCGTTGGCCTTTTTTACGCACAGATTCAATCAAGTACTCAACAATCCTACTTCTCGAATCTTTGAATACCATCGACTCAAGACGCTGCTCCATTTCTAATACACGTGATCCCATGATTTTCATAAAGAAAAGACTTAAGGCGCTGTGATCTTTCAACATTGATCTCATCTCATCTACTGTCATGAGACAGCATGTTGTTTTCTCTATAGCTATTGCGAAATCTCTTCGTTTCTCTTCACCTATGAGAGATAATTCTCCAAACAATTCTCCTCTGCTTAAGATTGCCTTAATGATTTCTTTGTTCTGATCATTTAACGAACCAATTTTGACTCTTCCTTCTATGATGAAGTAAATTTTATCAGCAGCCTGGTCAGGGAGATAAATGTATTCGCCTTTCGAATATTGCTTGTGTACATGTGCGTCTATAGCATCGCTCATTTTGTTCTCGCAGAAAATTCCGGAGACATCAATGTTTTCTAGGAACCATATTGATTGATCTTGCATGATAATATGGGTTAATCAGTTATGTAGTAAAACAGAATAAACTATAAAATGTTGCTTTTTACAGCAATAACACCAAATCAACAGGGATTAAAATGTTCTTGTGTAAATTACTAGAAGCTACAAAAAACAATTCTTTTCGCCTGAGATAGGTTGGCGAGATAGTTTTAATGTAATACGGTGTAAACAGTAAAACGGTTGCCTTGGTTCAGATGGCATTGTTATCTTTTTTCAATTCTAGCTTTTTAACCAGCAGTTCTAGGCTTTGATTCTTGGCTACCATGAGTTCGTATTTTTCTTTGAACCCTAGGTATTTTTTTTGTTTTGCTAGCTCTGTATCCGGAAACTGAGTCTTATCAACCAATATTTCAATATCCAAATTACTGTTGCGAATGGCCTTACGTATTTCTTGCATCAACGGGATTTCCTGTTGGATAATCTCTTTTGCAATGACTGAGGCTACCGTAATTTTCAAGCCTTCTTCCGATAAGTCCAACATTGATTTCTGTAAAACTCCTTTGGTTGATGGTGTCACTGTTTTATCTCTGTAATTCTGCCAGACAAGCAAAATATCTTCAAGTTTTATTTCTTCGCCTTTCAAAGCTTCTTCTGCTTTAAAGTCTTCTTTAACCTTAGCAAGTAAAGAATCGACACTTGCAAATGAAGGTGTATTTTTCAACTCGGCAGTGCTTGGAGCGAGAGGTGATTTTTTTATTGGCAGAGCATCAACGACAGGGGCTGCTTCTTCTGGCACCTTTTCGTTTACTACTGATTCTGGAGTTGCTGGAATGTGTGCAGATTCTACTTTTTCAGGCTTGCTTACTACTTGCTCTGATGCTGTCGGAATTGGACTGTTCGCTACATTAATGTTCTGATTAGCGCCAGTTGTCGTGCTTGGCGCAACAGTAGGGACTTGTATTACTGTGCTTGAGTCAGGAGTTTTTTTTTCTAATGACGATACTGCACTAGCTTGATGTTCAATCAATTGATTGATGTAGCAGATTTTGAGCAAAGCTATTTCTGCATGCAATCGTTTGTTCTTTGCTTTTGGATAATTCACATCACAATCATTACACAAATGCAAAGCAGTCATGACATATGAGGTCGATAATACATTAGCCTGATTCACAAATTGCGCTTTGACAGATTCACTTGCTTCAAGTAATTGGACTGAGCCAGCATCTTTGCATAAAAGCACATTTCTAAAATGATCCGCCAGACCCATGATGAAATGATCTCCTTCAAAGCCATTCATCAACACTTCATTAAACAAAACCAGAACTGCTGATTTATCTTGAGATGCTAAAGCGTCCACCATTCTAAAATAATAATCCTGATCAAGGAGATTTAATTTTTGAACAAGATCGTCGTATTCGATTTTTCCTTCGGACGAACTGGCAATTCGGTCAAAAATCGACAGGGCGTCTCTCATTCCACCATCTGCCATTTCAGCTATTGCATACTTGGAGTCATCATCTATCGTAATGTTTTCTGCAGCAGCAATTTTATCCAACTGATCTATTACCTCAGATACTTGAATTCGTTTGAAATCAAAAATCTGGCAACGAGATAAAATGGTTGGCAGAATTTTATGTTTTTCTGTCGTGGCCAAAATGAAGATCGCATAAGGCGGTGGCTCTTCAAGTGTTTTCAAAAAAGCATTGAAAGCAGCTGTACTCAACATGTGCACCTCATCGATGATGAAGATCTTATACTTTCCTTGTTGAGGTTGGAATCGGACTTGTTCTATGAGGCTTCGGATATTTTCCACTGAATTGTTAGAAGCGGCATCCAATTCAAATATATTGAGGGAAACATCGATTTCGACATCGCCAAAATCCTTTTCAGTAATGGCTTTTTTGGGATCTGGAGCGTTGATGACTTTTGCTAAAATCCTGGCACAAGTCGTTTTACCTACTCCTCTCGGACCAGTGAATAGGAAGGCATGAGCAAGTTTATCGGATAATATGGCACTTTTAAGTGTATCAGTAACGTGACTTTGACCCAAAACCTCATCGAAGGATTTCGGTCTATACTTACGTGCTGATACTACAAAACTCATATGACTGCAAGATATAATATAGTGTGGAATCGGGGGAATATTTAGGTACTAGGTTTTAGATACTTAGGAGTCTAGTTTCAATTTTTTACAGTGTGGTGGTTCATTTTCTGTACTAGATGAAACATTAAGACGTTAAGAGGGATGTTGTCGGCGTTACAATTCAGTTGTAATTCTCTATTTGTACAATATTCTTAGCGATATTTACAGTAAATGGGGCTAAAGCATTTGGATAAACGGTGGCGAGCATTATGGAATCATGACATGTATCATGGTTGGGCCAAGACAAAAAATTATTTTGAGGGATGGTATGTCAAACTGGTTACTGCAGATCAATCTCATGCCATTGCATTTATACCAGGCATTTCAAAAGGAGATAATGGAGAATCGCATTGCTTCATTCAAGTGATGGATGGTACAAATGCCCAAAGTGAATACATCGAGTTTGATGCCAAAGAATTTTTTCCTGCTGAAGACAAGTTTTCTACTAAAATCGCAGACAATCACTTCTCCGCTAATGGGATACAGTTGGATCTGCCAAACCACAAAGGAAGTATTGACTATGAAGGATTGACGCCATGGCCAACAAAATTTATGGCACCAGGCATCATGGGTTGGTATTCGTTTGTACCATTTATGCAATGCTACCATGGTGTTGTCAGCGTGCATCATCGCTTAACCGGACAATTGACCATTAATGGTGTAGAGACAGATTTTACAAATGGTATTGGTTACATCGAGAAGGACTGGGGAACATCCTTTCCGAAAGCGTGGGTATGGATGCAGTCGAATCATTTTACAGGTAAGGAAGCACCTCAATGTCTGATGGTATCTATCGCACACATCCCATGGTTAGGCAATCACTTTATAGGCTTTCTTGCAGGTCTACTTTGGAAGGGAGAAATTCTGGTTTTTACGACTTATAATGGTGCAAAACAAACGGTCTCAATTAAAGGTCAACAGGCGTTCATTCAAATCAAGCGAAAAGAATATCTACTGGATATTGTGGCAAAAAAGAAAAAAGGAGCAGAATTAATTTCACCTATTCAAGGTGCCATGACAGGAAAGCTGGAAGAAAGCCTGGAGAGTGAATTGGATGTAAAATTTTATATCTCTGACAAATTAGTCTATGAAGGCACTGGGACCAGTAGTGGTCTAGAGATGGGTGGTGAGGTTGATGCATTGGTTACATGAATGCAATGGCAAAACTAGATTAGTTGTCTGAACATGATTTTTAAGATGATAAGATAGACAAGATGGATACTGATATAAATAATTAACACCTGCCACTCCTCTCGGAAGGAGAATTAGCCACCTTTTTTAACGAATACACTATTTGCTAAAAAGCAGATAAAAATTCCCCTCCAATGAGGGGTAGACGCCGATAGGTGGACGGGGTGGTTGACATTTCTATAGGGTTCTAACTTCTAAATATCCCTAAGTAAAAACTGATTAAGCTATAATCGAAAACATCATAATCATCTATAGATCTTATACATCCTGTATAGACTATTTTGTCGTTGGCAAAATTAGATTAGATGTCTGAACATGATTTTTAAGATGATAAGATAGGCAAGATTGATACAGATATAAATAATAAAACATCATGATCATCTAAAGATCTTATACATCCTGTACAGACTATTTTGTTGGCAAAACTAGATTAGTTGTCTGAATATGATTTTAAGATGAGAAGATAGACAAGATTGATACTGATATAAATAATAACATCTTGATCACCTATAGATCTTATGCATCCTGTACAGACTATTTTGTTGGCAAAACTAGATTAGATGTCTGAACATGATTTTTAAGATGATAAGATAGATAAGATGGATACTGATATAAATATTATCAGGAATACTGATGTAATTCCACTCATCCATTGATCAGATACTTTCGTCTAATTATAAACCATACTCGAACGAAATGCAACATTTATCCGTTTAGAGAATTACATTGCACTACGTAAGATGGACAGAAGCTCAATTAGCGGAAACAATCTCAAAAAGTGGCTTAGGAATTACACCAAATCCTTAGGCCAAAAGTTTGTGTACGGTGTGTTGCTACTATTTTATGCTTATAAAAGAGCAGACACTCCATCGTGGGCAAAAAACATCATCATTGGAGCTATAGGATATGTGCTAGCTCCTTTGGATGGCATTCCTGATTTGACTCCGTTTCTTGGATTCACAGATGATATGGGTGTTTTAATGTTTGGGTTGGTGTCTATCTCTTGTTATGTTAATCAGGAGGTGAGGATTAAAGCTAGGGAGCAGCTGAAAGCGTTCTTCACAGATATTGATGAGGCGAGTTTGTTGGAGGTCGATAAGGTATTGTAATTGCTTATACTGGCACGTTCACTTATTGAACAACTCTTTCATCTATTTTGAATGACTCAATTGTCAAAACTTTAAGCTTATTGAATTCTTTATGCCTTGGATTTAATATGATGTTGTATTCCTGTCTTATTATACTAGAAGGTACAACAATTCCAAGTTGTTTGTTTTCATTGAATTCAATTCTTCCAAGTGTTTGTGTTTGTTCACTCGTTTCTAAAGAATCCCAGTCGGGCGGTAAAGAGACGATTTTCTTAATTTTTCTTTTGAGGTTTTTAGGAATTTCAATTGTTATCAATATACATTCCGAAGGCATTAGTTGTTTAGTCGTATGAGCTAAAATTTCTAATACAGCCAATGACTTTGATTCTGATGTATATAGAGCTGGAGTACCTATTGGATCATCTGCCTCCAAAAATTTTAGCACCTTTACCTGTAAGATCAGCTTTATATTTAGGTTTAGTTATTCTAAAAACATTCATTTTCCATCTTATGCAAAAACACCATGTTCTATTCTACCAATAATTGTTTTTACATCGTTTATCCCAAAAGGTGTATCCAAAAGATCAATTGGACGTTGATAGCCTAGTGTTCTTATTTTGGTGTTCATCCATTCTTGAAAATTTGATTCATCTTCAAAAACCTCATAACCAAATTTGTACAGTTCCAGGATTTGGATCAGGTGAGCTGAGATGTTCCGTTTTAAGATAGTATCATCAGTATACCTTGCAAATTGTCTGTTTGATAATGCAATCAACTTGGTGATTTCTTTAATGTCTATACCTGTAAAGTTTAGTATTTGTTTGAGTTGTTTTACACTTAATCCTTTACAAGAAATTGCTATGTAGTCACTAGAACTTTTTGCTGTTATACCTCTTGATTGATCACTAAGAATGTTGAGTGTCATATTTTGAGTTTGTCATCTGGCAATGAATATAATTTCATTTGACAGATTTAGCAAATGATTCTCTCTGACGGATCGGCGATATATAGCGGATTTGGCGATAGAAACGGATTCTCCTTTGTGTTCATTGCCTATTTTATAGAATGAGGCAAAAGATCAACTTAGTAGAGTGGTAAATTCACCAAAGAAAATTGTCCCAACTATACCTTATGCCGCAACACTGTCAAATCACTTTCCAATGAATCTTCATAGTACTTCAGCTCTTCTAAATCCTCTGAGAACATCATCTGCCAAGCAATGATGCCAACGAAAAAAGCAATGATGAGCCCAATCCAAAATTGATGAAACGGTGTAGATCTGATTAAGAATTCAGTAGTTAAGTACAGGAAGAACGGGAAGAAGAAAATATACAAATACTTAATTTCTAATATTCTGTGCCGCTTTACTTCTATACCGAATTGAACGTGATTGACCTTGCTTTCGACATAGCGCAAACTATTAATGGTCTCATCTTCTCTTAGAGGTGTAAACGAATCAGACTTTTGCAATTGAATCGCTTGGTGTCTGCAATATACGATGTATAAGGCGGCAGCAATTAAAGGGACCATTCTCCAAAAGCCTCCAAATATGAGACAGGATAAAAAACTTAATATTAAAAAGGGAATGATGAACAGCAATTTCATCTGATTAAACTCAGAAGCCGCCATATGTTCACGCATGTACGTTAACATGTAATCTGCTTTGCCATTGAGTTGTTTGATGAGTTTTTCAGCTGAATCATGATGACCCACCTGCTTAATCTTTTTCAGGTAAACCTGATATTGATTTTGATTTTCCATTTGAGACCTGTTAAACACATTAAAATTATATATAATATGTTATATATCCTAAATGTTTAGGGAGAATAATACTGTTCAGGGGGTTTTGCTCTCCAATAACCAGGTCTGGATAGACATTAATTTGCTCCTAGGGGTTCATCGGTTATAGGTATATGCTTACGCTTCTTTAGTAGAACTGTTTACTTCTTTGGGGTTCTAGGTTTTTTGAAAATGGGGACAGTCGAACATGGTTCGCCATACATAATGCTCTTGGCATGTGGTTGCAGTTTGGCAGTAATGGCAGCATAGGCGGAAGGTGGTACCTCTTTATCTGAACAGCCTTTGATGACAACACGTTTATCATCCAGATCGCTGATGTCATAACCTTCAACAACCTTATCGTAATGATGCTTTAAAAATTCGGTAGATGTCCCTTGATAAATTTGATGCGCCACAGGTTTCAAATAGGCGCTCACCAGCATAAAGGACCATACAGGCAAGATAGCATCGTTGCTGCAATACACGAGCACGATCTTATCATCATATACTGACCAATCCATTTCTTTCAACGTAGTTCTAAAATCCTTTTCCTTTAAGATCAATTCATGAAACAGATAGTCCTTCAGGTCAAATTCAACGATCTCATGAGTCGGATAGAAATCTTCCAAATTAATGGTGATCAAGCCACTATTTGCAACTCGATTTACCAAAGGTTTTTCGATGATTATATTATTCTTCTTCATTGTTATTTACCTGTGCTTTTCCTGGTTCTTGACCAAAGTCTGAAGCGGGACTTGCATCCTCTTCTATTGGTGCCGGTTCTCCGATTTGAATCTCCGGCACTTTGATGTCTTTTAATTTTGGTAGTGCATCTACATCGCTGATACCAAAGTAATCCATAAATTTTTCACTTGTGCCATACAACAGCGGACGACCTGGACCATCTGCTCGACCAACGATAGAAACAAGATCTTTCTCTAAAAGTTTTTGAATGGTATAATCGCAGTTGACTCCTCTGATGCCTTCAACGTCTGATTTGGTAACTGGCTGCTTGTAAGCAACGATAGACAAAGTTTCTAATGCCGCCTTTGACAATCGCTTTTGATTGTTCTTTTTGATCAGTGTACCTACCGTTTGGTGGTAGCTGCCTTTCGTCAAAAATTTAAAGCCTTTTGCTATTTCTACTATTTCAAAAGAAAAATCATCAGAACGATATTTCTCAATCAGGCTGTCAATCGCCTTTTTGATCTCTACAGGTTTGTATTGTTGTTCCAATGTTTCTTCTACACATGTCTTGATTTGTGCTAATGAAATGGTTGTTTCTGTAGCGAAAATCAAACTCTCAATATGTAATGCCAATCTGTCCACAAGTCTATATTTACCAAAAATGGCTTAATATATCGTTTTATACATATATACTGTTATAACTATGAGAATTAAGAATGAGATAAATGCAACAATCGATTTATAACGGTCTCTTCTCCACGCTTTTTTACGTACTTCATTTAGGGGTGTTTCTGCCAGATGATCCTTTTTTAAAGAATAGCTAAAGTTGTCTTTCTCTTTATCCAAATGCAGGTGACAGAATTCATGTCCCAGATAAAACGAGTATTTTTTAGACTCTTGCACTTCAAAATCAATGATGATGATCTTCTTATTGCAATATACCATGAGATGACCAGATGTATCTCCATGATACATGCCTACGTGGAACTTGCCACCAAAATCATCGACAACTGTCCAAGTTAATTGACTCAAAGTAGTTTAAGTTACATTGATTTAACCTAAATTTTGGCTTTGAATTGTATAATGTTTACATTAAATGTCCGAGATGACAATAGAAGATAGAAAAGAATTAAAAACTAAGTTGATCGCGTTGATCAAAAAAACAGAAGAGGAAATTGAATCATTCAAAGATATGATCAAACCAATTTCTCCTGAAAACTCTTTAGGTCGGATCTCTCGTATGGATGCCATCAACAATAAGAGTGTAGCTGAAGCTGCAATGCGCAACAAACAGAAGAAGTTGACCCAAATGAAAATCGCTCTGGATAAAATTGATGATGAATCATTTGGACAGTGTAGTCAATGTAAACACGCGATTCAATCAGCGAGACTTATTTATATGCCCGAGAGTTCGCTTTGTGTGAGGTGTGCTAGCCGTCGATAAATGACAAAGCACTTTTGAATGGTACATCCATACGAACCATAATCCAACATTTCTTCAATCTTCACTTTCTTAGCAGTGAAAGTATACCAAACCACTGCAACACAAATTTGATTAAAATTCTTGTTTTAGCCCAAGTGACAATCCATAACTTGAGAATTTGTCTAGCTC
>CALLFA010000069.1 GCA_937997635.1 uncultured Saprospiraceae bacterium
ACATATTTACAATGGCTGAATTTGGAACACCCAGCATCAAAGCACTGAAAGACTTACACGCCAACAAACAAGACTTAAAGCTCACATCATAGGTCTCAGACCATTGCTTCACATCTAATCCTTCGACTGTATCAAAATGAATAATCGAGCCGCTCAAACAAATCAAGCCATTAATTTGTCTGTATTTCTCTTTCACCTTACCGACACAACCCAGCATTGCTTTTTCATCCAATGTATCGACCTGAAAATAGTCCTGCACATAAAGATTTTCTGCGGCGACATCCTGTATGTCAATGCCGACAACAATTGCCTTTGCATCTTTGAACTTAGTTGAAAGTGAAATGCCAATTCCACTATTGGCACCGACAATGACATAAATGCTATCAGCTGCCTCAAATTTTGCTTCCATTCTTGATTACTTTTCTTATCGCAATAACGTATAAGTTGATCTTTAAAGGTACTAAAAAATGTTTCCTAGACCCTAGCTCCTAGCCTCTTACTCAACCCCACCCCAACACATATACTTAATGTTCAAAAAATCCTCAATACCATATTTGGACCCCTCTCGACCAATCCCACTTTCTTTTACACCTCCAAAAGGGGCCACAGCAGTTGACAGCATCCCTGTATTGATTCCCACCATGCCATACTCTAATGCTTCAGCCACCCGCCAAATACGAGCATAGTCTCTGCCATAGAAATAAGAGGCTAAGCCATAATTGGTATCATTGGCTAGTGAGATGACTTCTTCTTCTGTTTTAAATTTGAAGACTGGTGCGACTGGGCCAAATATCTCTTCGTTAAAGACCTTCATACTCGTTGTCGGATTGGCAATGATTGTTGGTTCGTAAATCAAGTCATTATCTGCTGACACCTTGCCACCTGTAACTATACGAGCACCGCCCTGCTGCGCATCTGCGACAACTTCCTTTACAAAGGACAGAGCTTTGTCTTCAATCAGCGGACCAATATGAACACCATTTTCAAGACCACTTCCCATTGTAAGTCCTTTTGCCTTCTCAGAAAATCGATTTAGGAATTCATCATATATTCCTTCCTGTGCAAAAAGTCGATTGGAACAAACGCATGTCTGTCCGGCATTTCTGAATTTTGATGCGATGGCGCCATCAACAGCTTTGTCAATATCCGCATCGTCAAAAACAATAAAAGGTGCATTTCCACCAAGTTCTAATGAAATCCGCTTGACACTATCTGCAGCTTGTCTTAATAGCAATTTCCCAACTCTCGTCGAACCCGTAAACGATATTTTTTTAACGAGTCGATTTGAGGTGAATTCATTTCCAATTGCAGGTGCATCATTGGTCGTGATGATGTTAAGCACACCTTTCGGGAAACCGGCTTGATCAGCCAACTCTGCTAATGCCAATGCTGATAATGGGGTCAGTTCAGATGGTTTTATGACGACGGTACATCCCGCGGCTAACGCTGGAGCTACTTTTCTTGTAATCATGGCATTGGGAAAATTCCACGGTGTGATTGCCCCTAAAACTCCCACAGGTTGTTTGATCACCGTAATGCGTTTATCGCGACCATGTCCTGGAATGACATCTCCGTAGGTACGCCTGGCTTCTTCTGCAAACCATTCGACAAAACTTGCTCCATAGCGTATTTCACCTTTTGCTTCAGCAAGTGGTTTTCCTTGTTCGGTCGTCAACAATCGCGCTAGCTCATCAACATGATCCAATTGCAATTGATGCCATTGTTTGAGAATGCTTGCCCGCTCCCCTGCCGTGTAGTCCCGCCATTCTTTGAAGGCAACATGAGCAGCTTCTATGGCTTCTCTACATTCGCTTATTCCCATATCAGGAACTGTTCCAATCAATTCTCTATTAAATGGATTATGCACATCAATTGTCGCACCATTTTTGGCAGACATCCAGTTTCCATTGATGAAACATTCTGATTTAAATAGTGTGGAATTTGACATTGCCATTTGAGCTTAGTTTAGATGAGACTGGATCGAAAATGTTAATCTATTTTGTGTTCTTCTCTTTCACGAATACTGTTATATGTCAGATCAATGCCTTTAAGCAACTCCTTTACTTCTGTAGAGAGAATGATGGATTTAGCTTCTACATCTTCACTCAAATATTGCTTCATTAGTGCCATACCAATTTCAGAAAATTGTTTTCGAATGTGTATGCTTCTCCCCTCACGCAAACGAAATAATAAGTTTACCATTTTAAAGTCTTCATTTCCGTTTACAATTACATACTGATCTGACGACACGACTCTACACTTAATGCCTAATTCTGTAGCATGTCCTGTTGCGACCAATTGCTGACCCAATTCTTTAAAAAAAGAATGGAAGTTCATCTTGACATTAGAACTGCATTCGAGGGTGATGTGGGGCATGGTTTATTCAATTTTAATTAAAAACTAAAAAAATAAGAAGCAACTATATCAAATCTTCAGCTCCAGAAATAATTGGGTTGGATTCTATATCAGATTCTCTCACATCAACTCCTTTAAATACGGACCCATGCTCAAACCAAGACTTAGGTGCAGGAGCACCCCATAATGTTTGCCTTTTTGGATCTCTTAAATCCCAGCCTAAGGGCTCCCAATCTGTATCCACAGTCAAATAGTCGCTTGTAAACGGCTCTAATCTATGACCATCTGGGTCTAAAATATACAAAAAGAATGCATTCGATATGCCGTGTCTGCCAGGTCCTCGCTCGATGTTATCAACATAACCTTCAGAGGCCATGAGATCCAATAAATGGATGATGTTGTTGATACTCGCTGTCCAAATTCCCGTGTGGTGTAGTCTAGGCCCTTTCCCATTGGTCAAAGCAAGGTCATGCACATTACCTTTGCGGTGTGTCCATGCAGCCCACATATCCCCTTTCTCCGTCAAGGTATATTCTGTCAATCGAAAGCCCAGATGTTGTATGGCAAATTCGTAAGATGCTTGGCAATTTGGCGTAAAACAGTTGATGTGGTCAAAACGCAATGGTGCAAGTCCTTTGTATTTAGCAAACTCTCTCATCATCGTCGGCACTCTTGTTTGTACTGCATGAAATTCTAAAGGCAAGCCTTGTGGAGATGATACGGATAAAGTGCGGTTTTCTGCATATCGCTCTACCCATTCCACCTGAATGCCCATATCACTAAAGTATGCATGCATCTTATCTAAATCTTCTTCAAAAGCGACCTTAAAGCCTAGTGCAATTACTTCTGGAGTCTCTCCTTCTTCCAACACATAGCAGTGATGATTTTTTTCTTCTAAACCACGCAAATACAGCGTTCTGCCAACTTGCTCAGTTTCTATAAATCCCATGATGTCCACATAAAATTTGCGGGACTCTTCTAAATCCTTTACGATGTAATGCGTATGGCTGCACCTGAGGATATTGAATGGGAGTTGATGATTGTGATTAATAAGAGCCATATATAATTTCTATTCAAATAATTATGAATTTCCCAATTTTGGAATAACATGATCACCCAATGCCACAGCAATATTTTTTGTCTCCATATAAAAGTCAAAACTGTACTCTCCACCATCTCTACCAATACCACTATTTTTCACACCGCCAAAAGGAGCAGGCAAATGCCTCACGTTTTGCGAATTGATCCAGACCATTCCTGACTCAACATTTAACGCCATGCGATGACCTCGACTACTGTCTTTTGTCCATATGTATGCCGTCAATCCATACTGAACAGAATTCGCTATTTCAACAGCTTCGGCCTCATCTTTAAACGGGATAACTGTCAGAAACGGTCCAAACACTTCTTCTTGAGATATCCGCATATCTTTGTGTGCATCAGTAAATAATGTTGGATTCACATAACATCCAACCATGTCTGGAGCATCGCCTCCAACTGCTAATGTTGCTCCATCATGTTTGCCAATTTCTCCGTAACTAAGCACCTTATCTTGATGCACTTTATGTATCATTGGACCAATCTCAGTTGCAGGGTCAAGTGGATCACCAATGATTAGATTGGATACTCTTTGTTTTAATTTTTCTACAAAAGGCCCATAAATACTTTCTTGCAACAATAGTCGACTGCCTGAGGTACATCTTTCCCCATTCAAACTGTATTTCATAAAAATGGCAGCATCTAATGCACGATCCAAGTCAGCATCCTCAAATACGATCGTCGGGTTTTGGCCTCCTAGCTCTAGATGGACTCGCTTAAGTGTCGGAGCACCTTGCTTCATAATCAAGCTACCTGTGTTGGTCTCACCGATAAATGCGATTGCTTTGATTGCTTCATGTTCAGTCAATGCTTTACCTGCTGATTCTCCAAAACCATGGACAACATTCCATACACCCGAAGGTAGGCCAGCTTCATGAGCAAGTTCGCACAATAAGGTCGCAGTCACTGGACTTAGTTCCGCGGGTTTATGCACAACTGTGCAGCCAGAAGCTAATGCAGGTGCAATTTTCCATGTGCTCAACATGAATGGCGTATTCCAAGGAGTGATCACACCTACGGGGCCAATCGGTTGTTTGACTGTAAAATTCAAATGATGCGTATCTGGAGTTGACAAACCATTAGGTGCATCAATGACTTTATCTCCAAAATAGCGAAAATTTGCAGCACCTCTGATTGCAGCCTTTTTCATAAACCGAATGGGCTGTCCAGTATCATAGCTTTCTAATACAGCTATTCTATCTGCGTGTTCTTCAATTTTATCTGCAATGGCATACATTATATCTCTCCTCTTTTTATGCGGCCACTTTTTCCATTCATTAAATGCTTTTTTTGCAGCAAGTGCAGCCAAATCAACATCAGCTTCCGTGGATTTAGTGACAGCACAAATTTTTTCATTATCAACAGGAGAGTAATTTGAAAATGATTCTCCGGATACTGACAATTGATGATTGCCATCAATAATATTTACAATTCCTTGAGATGGGATTTGTTTTAATGCTGATGCGAGTAGGTCTTTATTTTCTTGATAAGCCATGTTATAATGTTAACCATTTATTTACAATAAAGTTAATAAGCATAACAATACATCAAGTTGAACTTTTCGCAAATCACTATTGCACAATTTGACAGAGTCTCTTTTTCAACAATTTCTTTGACTATCTTCATGGAAGGCAAAACAAGTAATTGACCAATGGTTAGCTTAACAAAAGTAGACATACTCAAGGAAGCAAAGCGTCATCACCATGCAGAGAAAACAAGATCGCAGATTTCTGCTGTGACAAATCACTATCCCGATATGACCATTTCTGATGCTTATGAAATTCAAACAGCATGGATAGACCTTAAATTAAATGAAGGTAGGTCTATCGTCGGTCATAAAATCGGTTTAACCTCTAAAGTGATGCAACGCCTATTTGGTATTGATGAACCAGACTTTGGTATTTTATTGGATGATATGGTTTTCGATAACAACGCGCATATCGAAACTGATCGATTTTCAGATGCCCATATTGAAGTTGAATTGGCCTTCTATTTAAAAAAGGAATTGAGCGGGGCTAGTCTTACCATCGATCAAGTACTTGATGCTACAGAATATATTGTTCCTTCCCTCGAATTAATTGCCGCTAGATCATTTAGAGTGGATCCTGACACTGGTTATAAGCGGACAGTAAAAGATACTATCTCGGATAATGCTGCTAATGGAGGAATTATTCTTGGAGATATACATACTCATCCAGCAGACATTGACATGCGTTGGATTTCTGCCTTGTTGTATAAAAATGGTGTGATTGAGGAATCAGGAGTTGCAGCTGCCGTATTGGATCACCCAGCAAATGGCATTATCTGGCTAGCCAAACGCTACGCTGAGTATGGTCGCAAATTATTGCCAGGTCAAATTATATTATCAGGTTCGTTCACAAGCGCAATTAAAGTGGAAAAAGGCGATCACATCAAGGCAGAATTTAATAATCTTGGGACTATCGAATGTTATTTTGAATGAGTATATAATCATACATTATAGATCTATTTATAAACAATAAATCAGACTATGGAGTTACGAAAAAATAAATTCAAACAACTGATGCAGGATCGAACACCTGCAGTTGGGATTTGGAATGGCATACACCATCCTAGCGTTGCAGAGATTCTAGCAGGTTCAGGATTTGACTGGATTTGTATTGATGCCGAACATGTTCCCTATGATATACTATCGATACAAACCAGTGTCATGGCCTTGCAATCTCATCAAGTGAGTGCCGTTGTCAGAATTCCAGAATTAAATACGGCTTACATAAAGCAACTGTTAGATATTGGTGTCTTGAATATCCTGGTACCGATGGTTGAGACGGTCGAACAAGCACAGTTACTCGTTGATTCAATGTATTATCCACCCAAAGGGATTCGGGGTGTGGGCACAGCACTGTCACGATCTGCTCAATGGAATCGAGTAGACGGTTATTTTGAAAAAGCTGGAAATGAATTGTGCCCAATTGGTCAAATCGAAAGTATAAAAGCTGTTGAAGCATTAGATGACATATTAGAAGTGGATGGATTTGATGTCTTGTTTATCGGTCCAGCAGATTTAGCGGCTACAATGGGGTATTTGGGAAATGCTTCTCATAAGGATGTTGTTGATACTGTAAAAGATTGTATTCGGAAAATAAATGATGCAGGAAAGATCGCTGGCTTTTTAACTGCATCAAAGGAACTGGCATTGGAATATAAAAATGAAGGTGCACTAATGATCGGTGTGGGCTTAGATACACTCTTATTGAGTAAAGCTGCTGCAACATTAGCACAGGAATTTAATCCACATCTTGGCAGCAAAGAGAGTTCTACTTTTTATTAATTGATGGCAACAACCATCACTTCTTTGATTGTTTGAATTCGCCAGGTGTACATTGTGTGGCTTTTTTAAAATACCGACAAAAATATCCTAGGTCTTTATAACCTAAACTATGAGAAATCTCCTTCAAAGGAAGGGATGTATATAAGAGTAGACGTTTTGCTTCATTCAACACGCGCTCGCTTAATATGGTCTTTGCTGTTTTCCCTGATTTGTCTTTACAAATGCTAGTCAGTTTTCGTTTCGAAATGCCCATTTGATTAGCATAAAATGACATGTCTTGAGAATCCTTAAACGATTGTTCAACGAGCTGGATATATTGTAAATATTTGTCCTGTTCATAATTCGTTTTAAGCTTTACGGATGCGGTCTGTTTATGCATGATAATCAGAATCGGATATACTAAGTGATGCAATAGAAAACAGTCAATGTCTTCTTTATTATACTCAATAAGCATGCGATTAACTGTTTCCATTATAAACACTTCTTCTGATTTAGGTAGCTGTATTTCAGAAAACTGTCTTAGTGAAAACAACATATTGTGATACACGCCTTCTTGTTCGATTGATGGTGTTGGTAGAATTATATCTTTGAATCGAATGAGATAACCATTTACATTTTGAGCATACAAAAAGTTGTGTACTTGACCTTTTGAAATAAAATAAAGTGTATTAGGCATGAGATCATAACGCACACCATCTATTTCATGTCTTCCTGCGCCATCAATGATATACAGTATTTCATAGAATTCATGGCGGTGAGGAGATTCATCAATCGTGTCTGCATCAAATGTCTCTATGATTTTACGGATCAAAATAGATTCATCATGCGTCTGAAATGGGATGAATTGTTTATCAATTTTTGTGCTCATTTGAATACGTCAATGTACAATACATATAAGTAAAAGAAAAGATAATTTTGTGAAAAGCTTTAATTATTGACAATATGAACCAATGTTATTTGCCAAAATCTTCAAGTATTGACGCACTCGAGAGAGAGCACCAATCAGAGATGAATAAAATCAATTTCTTTCATGGTCGCATTAAAAACCAAATTGACATCATTTTAGGAGAAACCTACATTTTGAAAAATGTCATTTCTTCATTTGAGGATTTTTCATTGGCATTGAGTGCATTAATCAATCCTGACATTGCATTCCAAGAGGGACAATTGTCTGACTATGACATGACAGATAAATTTGATATTTACGACAAATATTTTGAAGTAGTAAGAGTAGATCATATGTCTACAGGTCAATTCATACAACAATACTTAGATACATCAGCAGAACTCATCAGCGAATTGCAACACACTTCTATGTCAAGAGGTGAGATCGCCTTTATGCTCAAAGCTTGGGAAGCATCTAACGAAATATTGCTTGAAAACGAAGTGATAGATGCCGTGACATACACCGAACGTTCAGCATGTGCTTTTGCACCACCGTCAAATGAGGAAAGAGCTTTGTATCGATGGAAACTCGCACACCATGGCTTTGCGCTATTTCTTATCTTTTCAGGCTATTGTTTCAAAAAAGCTATAGAGCTGATACGACTGGGCGTCTATTCTGAAAAATTAGCAGACTGGATTGATAAAGGAGCTCATTTATTTAGAGCAACAACAGCATGTATGGAATTTGGTAATAGTTTTACTGCTACCATATACCGCAGCGTTGTCAGACCAGATATGAGTAGAGCAAATGAAGAAGCAAATTTACCAAATGGCTTTTCTGGCACTCAAAACTTTGAATATGTGCAGTGGAGAAAATTAAAAATTGAACTGCTGGGTCTGATCAAAGAACATAAGCGTGAACTTCCAATACATGTGATGGATGCTATTGAATTATTCAGAGCATACTATTTAGAAGACATGCACATTCACTCGATCATTGCTGGCCGTATGGTAGGCATTGAGAAATCCTTATTGCAAGATGGCATCAGCAAAAACAAATCTAAACCGATGAAAATTACGGCAGCAGATATGTTGCGGATGATGGCAAAAGCTAGAGAAAAGGAGTGTGAATTTATTTTATCTAATCATTAATTAAGTCAATGCCAATAGCATTTAAACCATACTTGAATAAACCAAGTAAATACAAAGGAGGGAAAGCCAAACTACAAGGTGAGATAATCAAACTCTCATCTAATGAAAATATGAATGGTACTTCTCCCCTAGCACTAGCTGCGGTGAAAGAAAATCTACAATCGATCAATGAATACCCAGATCGCACAGACCACAATTTTAGAGAAGCCCTTTCAGAATACTATGGCCCCACACTTCAGACAGACCAATTCTTTACTTCCAATGGTGGAGTTCGGGCTATCGATATGATCATGATGGGTTTTTTAGATAAAGGCACAGAAGCTATTTTTTCTAATCCGGGATTTGGTCCTTACAGAGCATTTCCTAAAAAATACGGTGCAACATCAATTGACATTCCATTGGTTGGGGATAATTTTGACTTAGATGTCAATGGTATTTTAGCACAAATAAACGACTCTACAAGATTACTCTTAATCACATCTCCCAATAACCCAACAGGAACCTGTCCCAAAAAAGCTGACATTGATGATTTGATGACCAACATTCCAGATCACGTCGTTGTGGTGTATGACGAAGTATACTACCAGTATGCAGACACCCCAGACTATGTAAGAGCCTATGAGTATGTGGCACAGGGCCTTCCAGTCATTGGCCTCAACAGTTTTTCTAAAGCCTATGGTATGGCAGGCATGAGAGTTGGATATGGCTACAGCACACCAGAAATAGCTTCCTATCTTAGGAATATCCCAACACCCTTCCCTATGAGCACGCTCAGCGTAAAGGCAGCTATTGCAGCCTTAAAAGACGATACATTTATAGAACAGACAGTGAAGGAAAACCAAAGAGGAAAAGCCTATCTGTATACAGAATTAACAAAGCTAAACATACAATATTGGGAGACGCAAGCCAATTTCATTTTACTAAATCCAGATATGGATGCTATGACCTTTGCAGACAAAATGCTTGAAAAAAACATCATGGTCAGACCAGTAAGCAATTTCGGTTTTGACGGAATCCGCTTAACTATAGGTAAAATGGCCCAAAATGAGCTCGTTATCAAAGCGTTGCAAGAGATTTTACATCCATAATAATTTCATTACCAAAAGCTTGTTTTGGAAAAGGCATAATCCTATTTTTACCCATCGAAACAGAAAATGTTTTTAGTTATACCTGCCTTAAAGAAGGATCATGTATAATCGTTAGATAAAATAGTGGTTGTACCTGCCTGCCGAAAGGTAGGGCTCAGAAACTGAGCTTTAGGTATAGTCAGTCATAATAAAACGGTGGTTGTACCTGCCTGCCGAAAGGCAGGGCTCAGAACTGAGCTCAGGTATAATCAGTTTGTTTCACGGTGGTTGTACCTGCCTGCCGGCAGGCAGGGCTCAGAACTGAGCTCAGGTATAATCAGTTTGTTTCACGGTGGTTGTAGCTCAGTTGGTTAGAGCGCCGGATTGTGGTTCCGGAGGCCGTGGGTTCGAATCCCATCTTCCACCCATTACTTTGAAAGACCTCGCAATAGCGAGGTCTTTTTTATTTGCCCAGATCCGTTGGCAGCTCGCTGACATAAGGATCGGGGCAAATAAAAAATCGGACGGGAACCGTCAGGTATTTTCAAAGTAATGAGGCTCAACACACAAGGGATCGCATTAGCAATCCCATTTAACAAGTTTTATCTAGATACCTAATCGGCTGCTCGCTGACAAAAGAATTGGGTTCACCAAACAAGGGATCGTTCCTATCATGACCTGCATCAGCATCAGTGTCATCCCCACTTCTTATAACTTCACTAATTACTTTTATCACATCATCACACATGTTTTTTATCTTACAACCTGTCTCACCACCTATCCTACTGCTATATCCCATTCTTCAATTTCTTTTAATCTTGCAGAAATCCTAACCAGAGTTTGTCTTACATCTGCTGATGGCGGTAAGTCCCTGAACACCAATTGTGAAAAACTACCTTCATAGACAGTCTTAATTTGTTCCCATGTACCATCAACATCTTTGAATATTAATGCATCAGATGGATGGTTCTCCAACCATTTATTATTATTCCTAAAACTGCCGACATCATCCTGTGCAACTCGTATAATCATATCTATGAAGTCATTTGAATCGAAATAATCAGACAACTCAACATCTTTCAGCAATAGGTGCAAATCGTATGTATGTCTTACTTTATTGGATAGTGTTTCTATCGGATTCTCTTCATAAGAGACCCTAACCAAACTCATTATTTTCTCGCAGATGGTTCTCTTTACTTCTAATGCCCATACTTTGAATGGTTCTAACTTATATTCAACTACCATCTCTTTTTGTCCAGTATCCATCATCATTTGATATACATATGAGTGAACCTCCTTTTCTACATATGGCTCAAAATATCCCAGCCATGACGCCTCAACAATTATCTCTCTTCTTACTTGATCATATTCGCCTTCAAATTCGTTAGGATACGAATGAGCTGTCTTTCTTATCATCCCTCTTTTGTGAGTAATCCCTTCTACTTCCACTTCTGGAAGTTTAGCATGAACAGCCTTCGTAATTGCTTTTATCTTATTTTTTAATTCATTTCCTGTTTCTTCTGCTTTTCTAAAAACTACCATGTCTATATCTTCGGAAAATCTATGTATTAGTCCATAGCATTTAGACAAGGATGTACCACCTTTGAACACAGATTCCTTTCCAACATCATTCGTGAAGATTGCATATAATGCAAATGTTACCCAGTAATCCTTTTCGATATAGATGTCTGGTATATTCATTCTTTCCCCTGTTGCTCTTATAGCTTGATCAAACAGCACCTTATTTTCATGTAACCTCAACTGATATACCAATTTGATAAAGTGGACAATTGGGTTGAATCTATATTTAGCTTATAAGTTGTAATAGGATTCAGGGATTTATATAACATCATATTCCTGTCCCCAGTAACAGATTCTAATATCGCTCCCAGTAATGCTCTTGTGGATGGTGGGTACTTCTTAGCCAATTTAACCATCTTGCCTCTCTGGTCAATGGTCAACTCCTTAATGATAACCGATAGTCGCTTACAAGAATCGGTGGTTGTCGCATCTGGTATCTTCTTTATGTATCGAATAGCATCCAGCACTTGCAGCAGTGGAATGTTCTCTTTCGTAATATTATTCTTTTGTTTGATGAAACTGATTTTGTAGCGACCACGCTTTAGAGCTGGTCTGGTCTCATTGCGTCCTATCTGGATAACAGCACTGACTTGAGTGGTCAAGCCTAAGCGGTTATAGATACCATAACCAGTTACATATCCTATGCGTTTCCCATCTTTTTCTACTAAATCTTTTACAATCTGGTCTTGATCTGGTTCTAAGAGCCCAAATACCGACTGCTCTGGCTTGTAATACTTTCCTTTAGATAATTTGGATAGTGTGCCTTTGGCTACCATCCTATTAAGACTTTTGATGATGGCTTCTCGCTTATTCACCTCAGTAACAAAGTCCTCATAGGTGAAAATATAGCCTTTAGGCAATCGACTTAGCTTATTCTCTATGTATATCGTAGTTTTCACCTTAATCAAATGTTGATTAAAGATATAAAAATGTCCAGTTTTTTAATTAATAAACTGGACAAATAGTTCCTGATTCTGGTATGAATGATTGAAATAACTTGTGAAGAAAAACCTGAGATTATCCCTACTGCTTCTGAATGGGGTCTTATAATCTTAATGCTGATCTTGATGATTTTCGGTATTGTGACAATCCAACAAAGAGAAATTAGTTATGCTATGCCAGATAATCAATCTCATCTCAAGATTTAAGCTAAACCAAGTTTTGATGACATTCAGCCAAAACTACTGAGGATGGAAGCCTCTGCAGCGATGTCGGAAGCGTCCTTGCAGGCGTCTCGCCTCAAGACTTAAGCCAAGCACCGTTTTGATAAACCTCATTCAATAAAAAGCTGAGAATGGAAGCCTGCAGCGACTTTTTTCGCCATTACAAGAGTTTCATCGGATTTTTTTTGAAAAAAATATTTCTACATAATATACTGTAATTCAATCACTTATACCTAATTCAAGAAAAAACTTGAAAAATTCTTTCCTCCAACCCATAATTTTTTTCAATCTATCTCATCTATACAGTAAGAAAGTTAGTTGGCGAAGAATTTCAACAATGAAAATCACCTCCAATTTTGAAGAGCGGTTTACAAACTTAAATGAGAACAAACGTTAAGGAGTACAACTTTACGCACAGTGCAACTTTACAAATCGTGTGTTCATAGCGGTGCACAATTGTTTTTTAAATTCTGGGAATTATTAATCTGGCAATTAATGATTCTCAGAGTTTTGCTTACTGCTCAGATGCTAAAACACATCAATTCAAAAATCAATCAACATGAAATTACATTCACCTGAAGAATCAACAATTGATTATATAGGTGGTAAAAGAACACTGGAAAGTGATCAGATTAATCAGATTGACACCGAACTTACTGCTGAACTTGGTGGTCATCTTATTAAAAAGATTAGGCGCAAAAGAAATTTAACTCAATCGCAATTGGGTGAAATCCTAGGTGTTAAAAAAGCACAAATTTCAAAGCTAGAAAACAGTTTGTCAAATGCAAGATTAGATACCATACTTAAAGTATTTACAGCACTTAATGCAAAAGTTACGTTCATAGTTGAATTACTATCAGTTTGAAAACTGTCCCAAACCACTTTATTTTTGGTATGACATCTAAAACTCTAATCTAAATCTCAGGTTCAACCGACGTGAGGTCAAATTATTAGGTATGGCATATTGCTGATTAAATATGGCACGGATCCATGTATTGGAAGCTACATTCTGTATATCCAATAAATTGAATACTTCTAAGCTAAGCCAGGCACCGTTAGACCAGGAAAACAGGTTTTTCCTATTTTCATTATCTCGGTTCCATAATGCCAAACTGAAGCCGATGTCGACACGTTGGTAAGCTTTGTACTGAAATGTATTTCTGAAAATACGGTTATCTCCTTCTACTCCGAATGGCAAACCTGAACCATAAACCAGATTCAAGTGCATTTTAAAATTTTCATTCTGAGGCAAATAATCTTGGAAGAATAATGACATCGTAAATAACTGATCCGTAGGTCTTGGAACAAAATTAACTTCAGTTGATGTCGAATCACCTGGAATAAATCGGAGATGCTGCACATCATCAATCGTCTCTTTGGCACCTAGAAAAGAAATGTTTAACCACGAATCTACACCAGGAACCAATTCTCCATTTATTCTAAAATCTATACCTGCTACGTATCCATGCGCATCATTCTCGCCGCTATACCTGATACGGATATTGTCTATTTCATAGCTGATTAAATTATCTAACTTTTTATAGTATGCCTCGGTTATGAATCTATATTTTTTGCGATTAGTACCCTCTTGCTTACCGAAATCATAGGTAAATCCCGCCACAGCATGTAAGGATCGTTGAGATTTTAAATTTAAATTAAGCGATCCATCAGGCCTTCTAAGTTCTCTGTAAAATGGTGATTGATGGTAGACACCACCTGCCAACTTGAATGAGATATCCTTGTCCCATGCCAGTGGTTTATACAATATCTGAACTCTTGGAGAAAACAAAAATTCCTGGTTCAAATCCCAATAGGCAAAACGAGTACCTACAGTTGCTCTAAATTCATATTGATCTGACTTACGCGCGCTATAACTGTCTTGAATAAAAGCTGTATAGCGATTGGATACAATATCATTAACTGACTTGGTAACTTCAAATAAGTTGACAGCATCCGGATTAAATGGAAGTGAAAATCCAGCAGAATCTAATCGCTCCCACTCATTCAATTCATCATCGAACTGTTCTCGTTGAAATTGAAGTCCCCATTGCAAAAAGTGTGTTTTTTCTGATGCTCCCCCAGTATCTAATTGTAATTCTAATCCTCCTTTGTGTTGGATATTGGCAACTGAACTTTGTAGATTATTTCGGGCAAATTCATGCTGAGTGCCAGTACCAATAATGGCTAGATCTTCACCTGCTTCGTCTCCGAGTCCTGTTTCTACTTGGGATAGACTGTAAAAACTTTGAATATCAAATGTTTCTGATTCGTCACTGCCATAGACGGAAGCCAACAATTTCAAAAACAATGGGTTCTTATCGCGCTCTGGAATATAGGTAAGGGATACGCCTCCCATACCATTTCTATAATCGTCTCTTTCTTGTCCTTCAAAGATAGACGATAACCTCAGTGTCGTAAAGAAAGAACCGAATGCTGTATTTCGTTCAGCTGGAATAAAATCGAATTGACTTTGATTGTAATTGGCAATTACTCCCAATTGAAGATCCCTTGTGATGTCATAGGTGAGATATGTCTGAAGGTCTGTAAAGTTAGGCGTGTATTGCCCTTCAGTATCAAGTGTCCCTAATAAATATCTGTTTGTCTTATATCTAGCTCCAACGAGATACCTGAATTTTTGAAAGCTGCTATTGCCTATTTGCTTACTACCTTCCAAATGGCCGGAAGCACCGAGTAGACTAGCACTTATGGATCCTTTAAATTCTTCAGGTCGTTTATATTGAACATCAAGTACAGAAGATATTTTATCTCCATATCTGGCTTGAAATCCTCCTGATGAAAAAGCTATATTACTAATCAAATCCGGATTCGGAAACGATAAACCTTCTTGTTGACTGTTGCGTATTAGCTGTGGCCTGAAAATCTCAAAGTCATTCACATACACTAAATTCTCATCATAGTTGCCACCTCTTACATTGTATTGCGAACTCAATTCTCCACCAGTTCCACCAGATGTACCCAAAGCAATACTTGGCAAAATACTCTCAAAATTTCCAGTTGTGGAAGGGATCAGTTTCAATTCTTCAACTGTCTCCCTGACCATTTCTGCTTGCTCAATTTTACTTTCTTGTACAACAACCTCAAAATCAGATTCTGCAGCATTAAGAACCATGGTCACCGTTCTAGTTTGTCCTTCAGCTAGAGCTCCTATCGCTAATCGTCTTTCTTCGAACCCAAGCCGTGAAATAACTAAAGTCATCGCCTGACCTGATGGCACTTCTAATCTGTACGTTCCTGTTGCGCTTGTTTCTGTAGCGATACTTGTTCCTTCAACATAAATGGTAACAAACTCGACAGGCTGGTTATCTCTCTCACTAGTAATCGTCCCTTGCACAATGCTCTGCGATTTGACGAAAGTCGTAACCAACAGAAAAAGTACACCAAGTATCAATAGTCTTTTCATGCCTCTTGCTTACGTTTTAACATTAGATAAAAGTGTTTAGCTCAATGCTTTTCAATCGCTTGATTGTGTCTTTAGGATCGTCGGATTTAAATACACTACTTCCTGCCACCAAAATATCAGCACCTGCACTTAAAATGGATTCTGCATTTTGCAAGCCCACACCGCCATCAATCTCTATATGGACATTGAGGTTACGCACAACGATTCTGTCTTTAAGTGCTTTTATTTTACTCAATGTCTGATAGATAAATTTCTGACCGCCAAAACCTGGATTGACAGACATAATGATGACCTGATCCAAGTCTTCCAAAACATCTTCAAGTAATGAGATAGAAGTATGAGGATTGATTGCTACTCCAGCTTTCATACCTAGCCCCCGAATCGCTTGCAGTGTCCGATGAAGATGAGCACATGCTTCATAATGCACACTTAATATATCAGCACCACAATCCTTAAACGATTCTAAATACTGATCAGGATTGTCGATCATGAGGTGAACATCCAACGGTTTCTCTGCAACTGATTTTACTTGTTTGACTATTGGTTGTCCGAATGAAATGTTAGGCACAAAAGATCCGTCCATCACATCCACATGAATATAATCAGCTTCGCTTTCATTAATCAATTTCACATCCTTTCCAAGTTCCAAAAAGTTGGAAGCCAAAATCGAAGGTGCTATATAGTGCATATATGGATCTTTTCTAGTACAAATGTACGCATTGGCACACGACAATCGTATTTGCAAACAGGATAAATACGAGTGTATGTAATTGAATCGACTATTTAAACCATTCTCCTTTTGGTATATACCTAGCAAATTAGCTAAAAGTCAGACTGATCATTTTTTCTTCACTGATGTCCGGCAATCCATTTAGCGCTAGGTAAACTCTGGCGGTTGTACACACATCTTGTTCACAATACCTGACTATTTTATCCAAATCTTTATGTTCATAATACATATCCCGAACGTCGCTACCATCCATTTCGGTTTTAGGTGAAGGAAGGTCCAATGCACTGGCGATAAGATCTAAAGATGTGTAATTCTTGTAGTCACCAAATTTCCATAATTGGAGTGTATCTATGAATTGTCTTGTCTGCCAAGGCTTAGCACCTCCAACATCAATTAACTTAGGTAAGGGTAATCGGTTGATTAGCAGACGTCTACATAAGAATGGAACGTCAAATTCTTTAATGTTATGGCCACATAAATGATCCTGATCAGGATTATTGTAGTGTGTGTTCAACACATCAGAAACAGCCTGTAACACCTCTAATTCGATGTTACTGTAGAAAGATTTGACCTTTAAACTGTTGATCTCATTGTCTTTCACTACAAAGTACCCAAGTGAAATGCAGACTACTTTGGAAAATTCAGCGTAAATACCTGCTTTTTCGCAAAATGACTGGGCAATAGATTCAGATTCGTCTGGGTAGCTTTTTTTGTACCAGCCAGCATTTGAAGCCTTCTTTTGCCATAAAAGCTGCTTTTTAACGTCAATATCTTCGAAATTTGCACATTCTGGTACTGTTTCGATGTCAATAAATAAAATCCGACTAAGGTCAGTGAAGTGTAAAGTCATTTTTACTAAAATTTAAGGTTTACCCTAGGTTGTCATGTTAATAATAACAAGAAATTTGTATTAAACAAAGGAATCAAATGTGCATTCATTTCGTTTCCTTATTATATATTATTATTTTCCTTAATAACTAATCCACTAAACACTCAAACATTATGAGTTACAATCAAAAAAAATCTAGTAATAGCATTTTCTATATCCTAGGCCTCATTGGCTTACTTGGACTTAGTGCTTACTTGTGGTATAACAACAATAATCTGAAGACTGAGCTTACTGCAAAAAATAACCAGTTTTCTGATTTACAAAATGTTCACAGTGAATTGGACACTGAATATCAAGCTGCACTAGAAAGCATTGAAAGCTTAAGGGATGATTCTAAAGAATTGAATGAATTGATAAATTCTCAAAAAGCGGAGTTGGCAGATCAAAAGAAGAAAATCAATAATTTAATTTGGACTAAAAATGAACTTGGTAAAGCTAGGGACGAGATAGCTTCATTCCAATCTCTTACAGCTGGCTATGTAAATGAAATCAATGGATTGAAATCTCAGATCGCCACATTACAAACTAATAATACAAAACTTGTAGAGGAGAAAGAGGTGTTGATCACTAATCTGGATGAACAGAAAATTAAAACTGCAGAAGTGGAAGAGGCTCGTGAAGTTTTAGTTAAAAATGTAGCTCAGAAAGAAACAGAGATTTCCAGTTTATCCAATACAGTTGATATAGCTTCTGCGATCAAAATTAACTGGTTACAGGTTACTGGACATCAAATGAAAGATGATGGTACTTTAAGAGCAAAGAAAAAAGCAAAAGATGTTGATGTACTGAGAATATGCTACAAGACTGAAACAAATGTCACGACTACTGCAGGAGAAGAAACATTCCACGTCAGATACATAGATCCACAAGGTCAAACTATTGCCATTGCAGACAATGGTTCTGGTGTCATCACAAATAAACTAACGGATCAACAAGTCAAATTCACGACAACCAATTCTTTAAACTATCAAAATACTGACACAGAATCTTGCGTAGACTGGCAATCAGATTACCCTTTTGTAAAAGGAGTATATGCTGTTGAAATTTACAACAAAGGCTTCTTAACAGGTAAAGGCGATTTCAAATTGAAATAATTTAAAAATAAATAGATTTTATTGAGCACGGTTTTTAACTAAACCGTGCTTTCTTTGTTTATATGCCAGTATCTTTACTTCATGAGTCGGAAAAAGAATCCTATTGACAAGGATAAAATTGCAGAAAATCCTGGATTGCTACCGTATGCACATCATATGGGAAGTGCAATCATCAAACCTATTGATAAAGGAAGAACCAAGGGGCTGGCGATGGATGCCATGTACGAACAGACAGAAAGTCAGCTGTTGCAGATCAAAGAACAAGTAGAGGTATTGGTTCGACAAGCACAAGCGATACACGATCGCATCGATATTTCGGAAAAAATATATAAGGCTGATTGCGGTTTCAAACCAATACCGAATAAAGAATATTACCTATACGAGAAAGGTGATGCAAATTGGATTGTCAGCATGGTAAGCCCTTCAGAGTGGGGAAAATCAATCCCTTATGAATATTTGGCGACTTTAAATCTTATGTCAGATTCAACTTGGAAAGTCATAGAGACTGTTAAAGAAGAACTTAAAATAGACATTGAATTATGATCGGATGGCATTTTTCTAAATTTACTCCTCGTCCTGATGAATCACCCTTCGAACGGTTGTTGCGTTTATTTCAAGAGCTACTGGTACATACTTCCGGTGATGTCAGTGAAGCCTTATCGTGGTTAACTGAATTGGATAAGCATCATAATCTAACGGACAGCAATTATGGTATAGCTGATTTCATTCAGGACTTGATGGATAAAGGGTTGATATCAAAGGGTCAAGGACAAGGCAATCCAACATACAATCCTACGGCTAAAATGGAGATCGCTTTAAGACAAAAAGCACTCGATGATATTTTTGACCAATTAGCCAAATCGAAAAGAGGCAATCACATCACATCTAAAAGTGGACAAGGAGATGAGCATACCTCCGAAATACGCCCATATAATTATGGCGATTCACTTGATAAATTGGCTATATCAGACTCACTCAAAAATGCACAAATCAATCATGGTATTGATGAGTTCATGTTGACAGAAAATGACTTACAAGTCCATGAGACATTTTACAAAACGCAGACCAGTACGGTCTTGATGATCGACATTTCGCATTCGATGATTCTATACGGAGAAGACCGGATTACTCCTGCCAAAAAAGTGGCCATGGCTCTCGCCGAATTGATTAAAACACGGTATCCAAAAGACACATTAGACATCATTGTTTTTGGAAATGATGCGTGGCAGATTGAAATTAAAGATTTACCGTACTTACAAGTAGGACCTTATCATACCAATACTGTAGCAGGACTGGAATTGGCTATGGATATTTTGCGAAAGCGAAAGAATCCAAATAAGCAGATAATGATGATTACTGACGGTAAGCCTACGTGCATTAAAAAGGGAAAAGGGTATTATAAAAACGCCTTTGGTATTGATAAAAAAATCTTGAATCGAACCTTGGGATTGGCTGTAAAGTGCAGAAAACTTCAAATCCCAATTACAACATTTATGATCGCCAGAGATCCTTATTTGGTTCAGTTTGTAGATCAGTTTACAAACGCTAATAATGGAAAGGCATTCTACAGTTCGCTGCAAGGACTTGGCGAATTTTTATTTATGGATTATAATCAAAATAAACGCAAAAGAAAAAGATAAGCATATTTAGAATATTGACATGACAGAGAAACAAATAAAGCAAATACAAACATTAGGACAACTAAAGAAGAGTGGCTGGGAGTCTTTAACAATTAAGGAAGAGATTAGAAAGAATCTAATAGAAAATCTTAAAGAAAATAAAAATAGTTTTGAAGGCATTATCGGCTTTGAAGACACAGTTGTACCTGATATAGAAAGAGCTCTTTTATCCAAACACAACATCTTACTACTGGGATTGAGAGGACAGGCTAAAACGAGGATTGCCAGATTGATGACAGAATTACTCGACGACTATATCCCATATGTGAGCGGTTCTGAAATAAATGATGACCCCTATAAGCCTTTATCGAGATACGCGCTTGAATTAATTGAAACAGAAGGAGATAAGACACCGATCAGTTGGTTGCATAAAAGCGATCGATTTGTTGAAAAACTGGCTACTCCTGATGTGAGTGTGGCCGATTTAATTGGTGATGTGGATCCCATAAAAGCTGCAAATTTAAAACTGCCCTACTCTGACCAAAGAGTGATACATTTTGGATTGGTGCCTCGGTCACACAGATCTATTTTTGTGATCAATGAATTGCCTGATTTGCAACCGAGGATTCAAGTGTCATTATTTAATATTCTGCAGGAAGGAGATTTGCAAATTCGAGGCTTCAAATTGAGATTGCCACTAGACATACAATTTGTCTTTACAGCAAATCCTGAGGATTATACAAATAGAGGAAGTATTGTCACTCCACTCAAAGATAGAATCGAGAGCCAAATTCTGACTCACTATCCTAAAGATATAGCAACAGCAAGAGCCATCACCGAACAAGAAGCAATTGTTGGAGATAAAAACGCTTTGATACACATTCCAGATCCTGCCTTTGACTTATTGGAATCCATTTCTTTTAAAGCTAGAGCTAGTGAGTATGTCGATGAAAACAGTGGAGTCTCTGCAAGATTAAGTATATCGGCTTTGGAAAATCTGGTAAGTACAGCAGAAAGAAGAACCATCATAAATGGGGACAAAAAGAGCTGCGTGCGATTAACAGATTTCTGGGGCATCATCCCATCTATGACAGGTAAAGTTGAATTAGTATATGAAGGCGAACAAGAAGGCCCGCATAGTGTCGCACTCCATTTGATTGGTGCTGCAATGAAGGATTTATTTCTCACCATGTTTCCGCATCCGGAGAATAAAGACCAAAGTTCTAAAGATCCTTATGGTACAATAAATGCCTTTTTCTCTGGAGGAAATTCCATCGACCTAGAAAATGATTTTTCTGATAAAGACTACTTCAAAGAATTGGACAAAGTCGCAGGTCTATCTAAGTTTATAGATGATTCAGGAGTTGCGAATAATAAAATTGAAAAAGGATTTTTTATGGAGTTGGTTCTGCATGGCTTATCTGAATTTGAGTTTATCAACAAATCGATCATAGATACTCAAGTACATTATGAAGATCCATTAGCCAATATGTTTGGTGATTTCGGGTCTGGGGATAATTAGCAGCTAAAAGCTAACCAGCTAACAGCTAAAGACTAAAAGCTAAAGACTAAAGACTAAAAGCTAAAAGCTAAAGACTAAAAGCCACAAAAAGCTAAAAGCCAACCCAACGTGCATACATAACCCCTGACATATCATATATTTGCGATTCAAAATGTAAGAATAGATGAAATTGCTTCGTCACGGCAATAGAGGTAAAGAAAAGCCAGGAATAGAGTTCGAGGGAATCAGATTTGATTGTTCTAAATTCTTTAAAGATTGGGATAATGAATTCTTTGAAAATAATGGGCTCAAAGAATTAGAACGAATTGTCAATTCAGAAACGCTAAATCAGGTTAGAGATACAGAACGTTGGGGAGCTCCCATTGCCAGACCTGGAATGGTCATGTGCGTAGGATTGAACTATAAAGACCATGCTGCAGAATCTGGCCTCGAGTTGCCAACAGAACCAATCTTGTTTATGAAGGCGAGCAATACGGTTTCAGGACCATTTGATCCCATCTATATTCCTGTAGGCGCTGAAAAGATTGATTGGGAAGTTGAATTAGGCATTGTAATAGGCAAAAACATCTACAATCTCGAATCAGAAGAAGAAGCAGAAGAAGCAATTGCAGGATATACAGTTGTCAATGATCTGTCTGAAAGAAAATTTCAATTGGAAAGTGGTGGGCAATGGGCTAAGGGTAAAAGCTGTCCTGGCTTTTGTCCTGTCGGACCATATCTCGTCACTAAAGATGAGATAGAAGATGTGCTTTCTTTGAATATGACTTTGAGTATAGGTGAAGAGGTGATGCAAAACAGCAATACGAGTAAAATGGTCTTCTCTCCTGCATATTTGGTAAAATACATCTCTCAATTCATGACTTTGGAGGCTGGTGATCTAATCAATACAGGCACACCAGCAGGTGTTGGTCTTGGACTGAACCCTCCAAGGTATTTACAAAAGGGTGAAACGATGAGTCTAGAGATAGAACATTTGGGCAAACAAGAGCAATATTTGCGCGAATCTCCGTTCCAAAAGTAATTCTGTAGCCATTTTGTAGGGTTTTACTACAACATTTCACTAATCATGTAATGCTATTGTTGCACTTAACAATTGTTAATAGCCCTAAAATTATATAATTTTACATGTGAGTAAAGATGTGCATACCTGCAACATCGATTTAAAATGAAAGTATTAGAAACTGCCACTTTAACAATTCCAGAATTGCTTAAGCGACTTGAAGATTTGAGGAAAGACAACAAAATTTGTTTGAACAAATCAAAAGAGATTATTGAAAAAACGAAGAACATCGTCATGCGTAATTCTAAGCTATTGTAGTATATATTACTATTCTAACGTATCATCAGAATTTACGTAAAGACCAACTAACCAGTCTATTTCCGACTTTGTTATTGCCAAATTAAACATGCTGTTGACTAGTGCGAATGCATTATTGATGTATTGTGCTTGCACTGATCGATAGTCAAGAGAATTTATCTGAGCCAATTTAAATCGTTCTTCAGCCATTTCCAGATTTTGCTTGGTCACTTGTAGTCGTTCGGACGCAATGGACAAGAGTTCTTTATCATTATTGTATTGGAGTACAAGCGTTGACAATTGATTTTTCAATTGAACAGTTGCTTGTAAAATATCTAGCTCCGCTATACCCTCTTGAATTTTCGCGTTTTCAATATTTGCTTTACTTACCCCTCCATCAATCAAATTCCAATTAAAATTCGCGCCAAGACCAATATTTAATCTGTTGCTGAAAATACCATCTGTCGTTATACCCCGAGTCACATCTTCTTCTAAAAATTGGAAATAATTTTCAGCCAATCCTATTGAGGCATTTAATGACAAGGTAGGCTTTCGCAAAGATTCTTCTAATCTACGATTCAACAATTGCAATTCAGATGCTAACTGTAGTGTGCGTAGTGTTGGGCTGTCTTCCAATAATAATTGCTCTAAAGCAGTTTCGTCTAACTCTTCAACGTTTACCTGTAATCGTTCTGGAAAATCGAATTCCATATCGAACGGAATTGTCAATAAAGTATTCAAATTCTTTTTTGATGTTGTCACTAATTGAGACTGGCTAATATAATTGGTAGAATCAGATAAAACAGCATCTTCAAATTGAACAAGATTAAAACTATTGCTAACGCCAAATTCCTTTCGCACTTCCTCATATTCTAATCTTGATTTAGACAGTGACAATGTCTCTTCCAATACCTGTTTTCTTTCTTGCTGAAACAACACATTGTAATACGCTTGTATGATGTCCCTAATCAATGTCTGAGATTCAACACTTTTCAATAATTCTTGTTGATGCACTGCTAAACCGAATTGGTCTTTCGCTACTGCTACCCTTCCTCCACTCAGGACAAGCCAATTGGCATCTAGAGAACCACCTAAAGATCCATTTAAAAAAGGTTTATTGATGAAACTAGCTGGATTATTATCGTTTATAAATCCGAGAGAAAAAGCACCATTCAAATCAACAACAATTCCTCTGCCTGCCCTTGCCCAAGTATTGTTTGCATCAGCTACTCTGATTTGTTCGTCCGCTATTTTAATGTTAAAATTTTCTTCTAGCCCAATCGAAATAGCCTTCTCTAAGGTCATATCTTCTTGTCCAAAAATTGGATTTGAAAGCATAAGTAAAGAAATAAAAGTCAGTATATAATGTCTCATGTAATTAGTTCTGAAATTTTAAATGTGATCATGACATAAGCAGCAAATGCAGCCAAAGCAAATAGTGCTGCAATCAAATACAAAGGCATATTAGCTATGCGCGTTGAAGCTGCAGGTTCTACCATCAACTCATCAATTTGCTCTCCTTCCCAAATTGCCAGTGCATAGCGCTTTATCCTATTCGTGATGACAAGCAAAGCCGGTGTCAACACTAAAAGAATAAATGTGCCAACCATTAATCCAAATGCAACAGAAATAGCCATAGGTATTAAAAATTGCGCTTGAAGACTTTTCTCGAGCAAAAGTGGACCCAATCCTGCTACTGTAGTGATAGACGTTAAGGTAATTGGTCTAAACCTAGACAACCCTGTTTCATATAAGGCGTCCTTATACCGCATACCTGACTTTATCTTTTGATTAAAAGTGGTAATAAATACTAAAGCGTCATTGACGAATACACCTATTAAGGCAATAGCCCCCAATACAGAAAACATGCTGATTGGTTTGTCCATAATAAAATGGCCAAGACCGACACCAATAAAAGCAAACGGCATTAAACCAAAAACGACCAAGGTCTGACTTACCGACTTAAAGGTCAATACAATAATGAAGAACATAATTAGAAGAGCTATAGGCAAAATAGCTTGCATTGACTTTTGGGTCTTTTCATTCTCCCTTTCTTGCCCTTCAAAGCCAATTTTAACGCTTGGAAATTCCTCAAGCAGCTTTGGTAAAATGATCTCTTTTATGTCTCGATTTACATCGCTAATTGATACCCGATCATTAGACACATCTGCAAATACGCGGATTTCGCGTTGACCAGAAATATGATTGATGTTTACAATACCACGTTCTTCTTTAAACTCAACTAATTCTGACAATGGCACCGATTGACCACTAGCACTACGCACCCGCATTTGAGCCAGATCTTTTAATTCGTTACGATCTTCCAGCTTATACCTCACCCACACTTTAACTTCATCTTCTCCTCGTTGCAGTCTCTGCACTTCTGCACCAAAAAATCCTTGTCTGACATACCGAATGATACTAGCGAGTGAAAAGCCAAGATTATGTGCTTTAGGTTTTAATTCTAAACTTATCTCCTTATTTCCTGCTTGATTGGTATCCCCTATATCTGCCAAATCAGAGATAGCTTCTAGCTTAGCTTTAAGTGCATCTGCAGCACGATCTAACTCATCTCCATCTTTGCTCAATAAGGAAATAGACACTGGCTCTCCAAAAGGACTTGACGAGCCAAAGGATAATTTTTCAGCTTCATAAATAGGCCCAACACGATCCCTTATGGCAGAGATAATCATTCGATTATTAATGTTCTTTCTGAATTCACCTTCAAGTAAAAAGAGAGACAAAGAACCAATATTTGTACCAGGCCCTTCATTCCTTAATATGAATCTTATGATATCTTCCTCCCCATTAAAATACTTGTCTTTAAACTCCTCATTAATTTCTTTTGAAGCCTCTTCAATCTTATCTAAAATCTGAGCTGTTTGAGTGATTGGCGTTCCAGCTTTCATCTCTAAAGTCACAGCAACTGAGTCTCTTGGTATAACAGGAAAAAATGTTGTGCGTATAAATCCTCCTTGTACTGCTCCTACAAAAACAAACAAACCCGTTATGCAAATTGCTAGTGTAGGGAAACTATAATTCATTGACCACTTTAATATTGGACCATACAGTTTGCTTCTCAAAAAATTCATGAGATTGTCGAAGCCTTTGGCTACAATATTTTTATTCTCATACCCATCTTGCAATGCCTTGGAATGTGCAACGTGCGCAGGTAATATGAATGCACCTTCTATCAAGGAGAATGCTAGGGAAAAGATAACGACAATAGCCATTGTGCTAAAGAAGTCTCCGATTCCACCATCAAGAAAAAAGAACATACCAAACGCAACACAAGTGGTAATAATAGCAGCAAAAACAGCTGGCAATACTTCAAGGGTTCCTTCTAAAGCAGCCTCTAGAGGTCGAAGTCCATCCTCATACTTTTGATAAATACTTTCTGCAATGACTATCCCATCATCTACCAGTATTCCAATAACCAGAATCATGGCAAATGAAGAAATGACATTATACGATATGCCTAGATATTCACCGCAAAAGAACATTCCCGCAAAGGATATAGGAATCGCAATAGCAACCCAAAAAGCAAGCCTCCAATGCAAAAACATAGCAAGCAAAATCAAAACAATCAAAAATCCAAGAGCTCCATTTTCTTTTAATGTATCGAGACGTGCTTTGATGACTTCAGATTGATCTTCTATGATGATGGCTTTGATCTCGTCATTTGATGCATTGAATGTTTCTATGTATTCAGTTACATATTGTGCGACACCAATAAGATCTTCTTCAAAAGTACTGTTGACCGTTATGATTACCGAGGTCTTCTTATCTAAAAAAGCTCTTGTCGGAGAATCCTGCCAAGTATCACGGACATCTGCAACTTGATGCAATCGAATGACTCCCCCACTGGCATTACTTCTTAATACGATATTTTCAAAGTCTTGTGCAAAGTATTGCTTACTGTCTGCTCGAATAATCAGCTCTTCTCTTTCTGACTTCACTACCCCACCAGTTGCTTCCAAATTTGAGTTTGCAATTGCCATTACTGCTTCATCGAAGGTCATCTGCATCGATCTCAAGTCCGCTTCTCGAAATGAAATTTCTATTTCTTCTTCTGGAAAACCATCAATTTTAACCTTTGAGATACCATCTTTTGTCAACAACTCATCCTCAATATTTCTGGCATAGCTTTTTAATGTTTTTAAATCAACATCTCCTGATAAGGAGAAATTTATTGCCTGAGTGATTGATTCAAGCTTTGCAATGACTAAAGGCTCCATACCCACTGGAAATGATGGTATTCTGTCTATGGCATTCTTAACATCCAGCAATACTAAATCTGTATTATATTCTCTTAGCACCTCAACAGTAACAATCGCAGAGTTTTCTGAAGACACAGACGTTGTTCGTTCGACACCAGTAACACCAACAAGATTTTCTTCAATTTTTGTAACGACGCCTTCTTCAATCTCTGCAGGTGATGCTCCAGGATATATCGCTTGTATGGTGATAAATCTACTTGGGACTTCAGGGAAAAAGGATGACTTCATTCTATAGGCACTCGTTAAGCCCAATATCAAAATGAAAAACATCAAAATATTTCCTGCTAGTGGAGTTTTTATAAAGTAATCAATTAATCCTCTCATAAGCTTTCCACTTTTACTTTTTGCCCGCTAAAGATACCTGCAGACGATCCAGATATTATTTGATCATCTAATTCTATTCCTCTTGTGTACACTGTTGTCTCATCTTGTTTGATGATTTCAATTGTTTTTGTCTTAACCGTTTCATCCTCAACGACGAACACTTTGTTTTGATCAGTAATCATTGACTTGTCCAATGCGATAACATTCTTCAATTGATTTGCCTTGAGTTCGCCTTTCAAATACATGCCATCGCGTAAACCACTCCCCCAGACAGAAATGTAGATTGGTAGATTTTGAGTGACATTATCGATGACCCTGCTTATCCTACTGACCTGACCTTCCCATTTTTGATCCAGTTGATCTGAATATAGAGTCACCTTCTGACCTGTCTTTATGTATTTCAGATCAGCTAAACTTACAGGTGCTTTCAATTCGAATTTTCCTGTGTTCATGATTGTACCTAGATTTGAGCCAAGGTTAACCAACTGTCCTGGGTATATGTTAGAAGCCGTCACAACACCTGAAAATGGTGCATATATTTTATAGTCATTTAGTCGTTGCTCTGCACTTTGGATACCATAAAAGAGATTATATATATTTTTTCCTGCAACGAAATATTTCTCTTGATCAGAGCTAATCTCAGGTAGAGGTTTTACAGTAGACCGCACATCAAATTCATCTAAATATCTTTTCCATTTGTCAAATGCCTGAGGGTAATCAAACTTTAGATCCGGCATGATTTGGGTAATTGCTGTCATCAATGCACTCCGCTGCGCTAGAAGATTCAACTCAGCATCTCTGCCATCGATGTCGAAAAGTAGCTCACCTTCTTTTACATATGAGCCTTCTTTGATAGTTTTTGACGTTGGCTTAAGGACACCACTCGTCTCTGCAAATAGGTTAACCACTTCATAAGCGGTCAGCCTGCCATCCAAAGTAATTGAATTCGTGATGTCTTCAGGGGCATAATTCTGCACCTGGACTGTTCGCACCGTTTTTTCTTCCTGTGTTTCAGAAATGGTGGACTTTTTTTGTTTTGACATTCGTTGGTACGCAAATGTACCAATGGCAAGAATGATAAACGTTAGCAATGTTGAGAGCAACAACTTTCGCGTCGTTTTCTTCATCAATAGTTTGAATTGTGGTCGTTAAGTAAATTTTCGTACATAATCTTCAGTACTTTCTTTGCTGTTTCTACTTCTGAATCCTTTAACCCTTGAGTAGCAATCGATTCGCCCTTACTCGCTCTTTTACTTATAAATGTTCGGAAGCCTTTTCCTTCTCTGGTTAAATAAATCCTGTTTTGTCTTTTATCTTCTTCATCAGTTTCTCGGTAGATCATCCCATCTTTTTCTAATGACAACAACATTTTGTTAATACTGCTTTTATTGCGTATCAATGCATCTGCTAGATCTTGCTGTTTTATCCCATCTTTCTTCCATAATTCTGCTAGAATGCCAAGACAAGCATTTGAGAATGAATAACACTTCTCTTTTTTTACAGCTTCAATTCTCGTATGGATCAATCTAGAAACTCTATCTGTGAGGAAGCCAAAGTTATTATGCGGATCAAATCTCATGAATCGTTCACTATGAAACAATTATAAAGACAATTTAAAATAAGATTAGTTTAATAGTGAACTATATTTTTTAGTCTAAATTGTACATTTTTAATACCCACAAAACGCAGACAATCTTAAAACGAATCATTAATTTGGTCATCAATGGAATCAGAAGAATTGTATAAACCTAAACATAAAGAAGAGACCCATTCGATTCTCAAAAAATTGGATTTGACTTGTACTGTGTGTAACAATGAAATTGATCCTGCAAACGTCAATATCAACAGTACCCTAGCAAAGTGCAATCATTGTGGTTCTCTACATTTTTTAGACGATGAAGAATTTTTCGGTCGCCGCAAACGAAATCGACCAGAAATGATGATCCCTGAGGGAACAGAGGTTTTGCATCTACCTTCCAGTTTAGATATCCGTACAAATTGGAGTAGAGGTAAATCCAATGGTGGCATGTGGTTTCTAATGTTCTTCACCATCGTATGGAATATTGCTATTTGGCCAATTGCCATAAGCAGCATCATGGCTGGAGCCTTTCTATCATTACTGCCAATGGCATTACACCTAGCAGTTGGTTTGGGATTAATGTATTTTGTCTTAAGCAAGTTCATCAATAAGACGGACATTTATGTCACAGATAGGGATATTACCATAACAAGTACACCACTGAAGAACCCATTTACCAAGGATGTTGTCATTCCTACAAAAGACATAACTCAATTGTATGTCACTCGATACGTCAGCAGCACCACCAACGGCGTCCCTAACTATGCATATGCCTTATATGCCATTACGGACGGTAATCGACGCATACCCCTCATCAAAGGAATGAATAAAGAGACTCAGCTCTATTTGGAACAAGAGATAGAAAATTTCTTAGAGATTGATGATGAGAAGGTACGCGGGGAGGTCACGAATTAATCTACCCATACATAGAAAATAACATTGCAACTTAAGAAAGCATATCCGCTACTTTATTAACGTATTCAAACTTTTTAGTAAAATCTCTAACGACTGTATTCGTTCTAGCCTCACTTGTAAGTTTTTAGCTGTTAGCTGTTAGCTTTTAGCTGTTAGTGCTTTTAGATGGAACGATTACAGTGGTGACTTTTGCTTGATAAAAAATCAGAGGAAGGACAAGCCTTCCACTGATGGTAATGTAAAGTGTGTTGATCTTTTAGTTTTAATTATTTGCGTTTGCCAGCTTCTCATTTATTTCTAGGAGGAATTTTATACCGATAGCGTCCATTGGAGAACTTCCGTTTGCTCCGCCGCCGACTACCATGGATGGCACTTGCACTTTTGCGAGTTCTCTGGCCACATCCACTTTGGTTTTATACTCCCACTCAGCTTTTTCCTGAGGCGTCAAGCCAGCCTTCACTAGGGCCATATTTTTTGCTGCTTCTGCTCTACCCTCTTCCTCAATCTTATCAGCAATAAACTTAGCCTGGTCTGCTTCCTCTTTGGCGACAAGCTTAGCTTTCTCAGCTTGTATGACAGCCTGTAATTTCGATGCTTCCTCTTCAGCTCTGGTCTTAGCAATTAACTGCTCTCCTTTAGCTTTTTCTGTCAACGCTTGCTGCTGTGCAGTGATTAACTCCTGCTTAGCAATAGACTCTCTGGTTGACTGATCGATTTTAGCCTGTAACTTCTCATCAACGATTGGCTCATAGTCTACATGTGGAACTGCTGCAAATACTGCTTCGATTCCGTATGTCTGTACATCAGAAGGAATTCTGATTGGTGAGCCGTCTACATCTCTACGAATATTCGTATCTGTAATTTTGACTTTTTCTTTTGTGAACGTATCCCTTACATATTCGATTTTCGTTTCGAGTACATACTGGCCACTTAACAATTGATCTCTGAAATCTTCTTTGAGTTTGGACTGACCACCGCTGTAGTGAGTCTCACTCTCCATCAATTGTGCAGAGAAAGCCAAACACTCTTTAGCATATGGCTCTAGTGTCCGTGATGCCAACTGTTCTGCACTTCTGTATGATTTGTGTAATTCAATCATCGAGTGCTCATCCTTTGGTAACGCCCAACGCACGTTTGCCTGAGCTGTGGCTTGTGTCGCATCGTTAAATCTGATCGCAACTGTGCTTTCACTATCAAAAGTTGTGCTCATAACATCGGGGTATGTTTCCGTTCGTGCGAAGAATCCTCCCCACGAATAGCCAGGCTCAAAAATTATTTTCTCTATACCGACAATAGGATCTTGTACATATGTACGCTCACCAGCGCTGTTGTGTACAAATGGATTGACAGTCATTAATAAGCCTAAACCTATCAATGTGTATAGTATCCATTTGCGATTATCGTTGATCAAATCAATCTTTGTTTTCCAGTTGCTTGATAGTCTTTCCAATATTGGATCAGCGATTATCAGAGCTACTGAGATGATGATAATTAATATGCCTAATCCGTTCATAATTAAGGTTTTATATGTTAGTAATTCAATTTCTGTATGTACTGAATTAACATATTTTTAAAGTGTGGTAGTTCTAGCTGGAATGGTTATATCGACGAAAGGGATTGTTTATCGGATGAATGCTGTTAGGTGTGGCTGTTGGTTGTTGGCTGTTAGCTGTTAGCTGTTAGCTGTTAGCTGTTAGCTGTTAGCTGTTAGCTTTTAGCTGTTAGCTTTTAGCTGTTAGCTGTTAGCTGTTAGCTGTTAGCTGTTAGCTTTTAGCTGTTAGCTGTTAGCTGTTAGCTGTTAGCTGTTAGCTTTTAGCTTTTAGCTGTTGGTTTTTAGCTGTTGGCTGTTAGCTGTTAGGTGTTGGCTTTTAGCTGTTGGCTGTTGGCTTTTAGCTTTGCTTTGCTTTTAGGCAAAATTTTAATAAACGTATCTGAACCCAAATCCAATAACCGAATTGATGTCACTATTGAGTCTTGTTCTTCCTATCTCTGCACTTAGGGGGCCTAATGGGGTTCGAATGTAAATGCCACCGCCGTAACCTAGCAAGCTCGTCTCCTTTGTTGAAGTACTCACTTGTGGTCTGAAGGCTTTTGTCCCTGTGACATAATTGACTATACCAGAGACATAGACAGGGCCAAACAAATGGACACGGATGTCTTGTCGTATACTTGCAAAACTACTGAACTGTTCTTGTCCTTCTTCGATGCCAATGAAGGATATTCCATCTGTTCGCGTCTGGTTGAGTCCACCAAGTCTGAAATTGTCAAGTAAAGACTCATTTGATTTGAAGGCTGCAGATACTCTTGTCTCCGAGGTCACTGCATCAAAAGCCGTCCATACGCCCAATGCTTTTACACTTAACCGTAGATAGTCCTTTGTCTCTGGCAAGGAGAGAATTATTTCGGGTAAAAGTCCGTCAACTTGTGAATCGACATTTTGACCAAATATGAAGTGTGCTTGCGTCGAAAGTTCAATGCCTCTTCTAGGAAATTGAGCTCTATCGAGAGAATTGAAACTACCATTTAAACCAATGAATTGAGCTGTATTTGTATAACTATCTAAATCTTCAAAAGCCGTATTCGTTTGGACCAATCTCCTCCTTTTAAGTCCACCGCCAATTTCTATATAGGCAGTATTGTTTGGCTCATAACCAAAGAAAAGAGCAATGTCAGAATCAAATTCGTTATAGTCAATTAATTTGATGCCATTATCATATAAGGGTGTTTCACTTTTATCCAATTTGCCATTTAGATTGATTAGCCAGTTGCGATTCTGACCAATACGATATTGATAGAAGCCTTGTAAGCCTATAAATTCAGAAATGCGAGCAGTTAATTTCAAACTTGATGGCCTTGACAATACATTGTATAAAGAAGTATGAATAATAACCGAGGTATTTGATGACGCGAAAGCATTTAATGAACCAGTGAATAGTATTGACTCTCTTGATTTTGCGTTTACATTCACACCTAAGCGGTTGCCAGTATGGTCTAAAGTATAAGACACCTTATCGTATAACTTAGTGCCAACTATACGCGTAATGCCACGTTCAATACGATCTACTGATAATGTACCAAATCTGAAATCTCCAAACTTGAATTTTCCCAAATCTTCAAAAGGTTTTTCCATGTTTTCAATCTCAACCTTACTCAGACTTAGGTAGTTGGGAGTTGGCAACACTGGTGTTTTATCTTTCTTCTTGTACTTTGATAATTTATCAGCCAACCGAGTCAGTTGTTCCTTATTTTGTTTTGCCGCTTCGTAACCAAGTGCAATAATGCGTTCGTGGTCATCAAACCCAAATGAATTTACATCAGTGACATCGGGCGTAATTAAGATATTGACTAACTCTGTTTGCTCTCGACTGTCTAACGATCCCATCATAAAACTGCTTTGGGAAATGACATCAAACATTGAATTTAGTTCATCTTTCTTTTTGAGATCAGCGCCTACATAAACACCTATGACTAAATCAGCACCCATATCAATCACTTCCTGAACAGGAAAATTTCTAATCACTCCCCCATCGACATACAAATTGCCGTCAATTTCTTCAGGAGTAAAAACACCAGGAATTGCCATACTGGCTCTTATTGATCTTCCTAGATCACCCTCTGAAAATGACTTGATGCTTCCATTTTCCAGATTGACAGCAACACAGCGAAAAGGAATTGGCAAGGAATCAAAGTTATTTACTTTATAAGCAGGACTAAATATCCCAGCAATAAGCAAATCGAGTTTTTGACTATTGATGACACCTCGTGGCAAAGTCACGCCACCATTTTCATAAGCCAAATGAAACGGAAACTTTTGATGAAATGGTTTTTCGAGTGGAGCGACATTTTTAAGTTGTATGTTACCACTTAAGAGCAGCTCCCAATCTTGAGAAGCAGCCAATCTAGCCATGCGATCGGATTTGTAACCAAGGGCTTGTAGACCTCCAATGACACTTCCCATACTAGTACCAGTCACATAGTCCACTTCAATACCGAGTTCTTCTAAATATTTAATGACACCTATGTGTGCAAAGCCTTTTGCTGCACCACCACTTAAGGCCAAGCCTATTTTGGGGCGTTCCTCTGTTTGTTGAGCGGTAGAAAGTAGATGAATAAAAATTAAAATGAGCGTACAAAAAACTCTGTTCATAGATAGTATAGATCAGTATTTATCAGGATATCTAACTAACTGATAAGAACATCAGTATAGTACAATTGTTAGTTGGAAAAATTAATTATTCAGTAACTCAGTCAATATCTTACCTTTTTTTTGAAAGATGCTCAATAATATCTCACAATCAGAACCGAAATTTTTAACGTTAAGCTTTCTCTCTATGACCTTATCTGTGTTGACACTAAACTTGTCAATTGCTGGCTCTTTTAACAAGTCTTTTCATCTAGGCAAAGCTTATCTTTTACCCCGATCTACATCCGACCTCAAGTTGAAGCGGACTATAGTTGACTAAGATGAAAACACGAAAAATCCTAGTTTAATAAAATGGACCACTACCCCATAAAAAGGGATTGTACAGTCCAAATTGCCTTTCTATATTTGTTATAAGATAACTCACTAACATAAATGATATTATCACAATCTGCTTTTTTAAAACCAATTGAATACCACAATTATACATTGAAATATTTTTTTTGCAATCTCAAATTCTATACATATTTACCAAAACTTCTTCCTATGTCAACTACAATTTCCAGCCATCAAAATATAGTCATGGAGTGCAATCCTTTGACTACCACTACAATAATAAACGTCAGGATTAATCCAAGTTTATTACGAACTGGTCGATTCTCATTGTAAAATTCTCTTGAAGAAAACCAGAACCAAAAATACGCCTGGCCTGATACATCTTGCTTTTGAAAAAGCGTTGTTCTAGACCTTAACTAAAATCGATATTCCTTAATAATTAGCCTGCTTAATATTTTCAAGTAAAGCAGCAGCATAAACAATATCCTCTTATATCTAAATCTCATGTTTAATTATTTACACTATCAACTTCTTACTATGAAACATAAACCCCTTATTTCAAAAATTTCAACTGTTTGTACTCAACAGATTTTCCACAATAGAAAAGGAAAAATCGGACAGATACTTACCATTATACCTTTGCTTTTTTTACTGCTGTCACAAATAAATTATGCACAAGTAAATAATGGTTCACCTAAAAATTACATTCTGCAAGTCAATAACATTTCCTACGACCCTACAAACGAACCAGGCCTTCCACGTGTAGGTGTACCTACTGTTAAATTTGAAACATCACAAGGGACTGTTTGTGAATCATTGGATGGTGGAGTCCTTGGAGTTCCTCCATTACAATTGACTCCCGTTATATGGAATCCACAAAGTTTCATTGTTGATAAAAACGATGATGTACGCACTTCAGCAAATGTGGAAATATTTACTTTCGAAAATTTCCTTACTGGTTCGTTAAGCTATTGCCGTTTCTCCACCCAAGTGATATGTGTCCCCCCATTTAGTGTTTTTGGTTCTCCACAAGTTTGTACAACAGTTGATGTAGATAGATTCCCAAGAATGTCTGAACGCAATCTATCGACCATTTTAGGAGAACCTGGTAGGTGGACAAATTCAACAAATGTAGCTATTGGTGGTTCGTCATTTTTCAACTACAGAAGTACTTGGAGACACAGCAATGGAGATGCTATAGGATCTGCGCTAGATTTTGGGACTATCAGAAATGCTGGTTTTGAAACACATACAAACTCGAATAGAATTGCGCCTTCTGGTGCCCCTGTGAATAAAGGGTACACAAATAAGTTAAGTTTTGGAGCAATAAACACTGGACCTGAAGTCGTCTATAGATTTAGAGTGACTGGTAGTCGATCTCAATTTGTAACACTATCTACTGATTTTCCAGGGACAGATTTTGATACAGAAATTCATCTACTCAATGGTGCTGGAAATACAATCATTGAAAGTGATGACGATGGTGCACCAGGGAGTACCAAGTCATTGATAGAAAGAGTTTTAGAACCTGGCACATATTTTTTAGTCGTAGAAGGGTTTAATAGTACATCAACTGGAGATTTTGTTGTTGGTATAAGAGCAGATAATATCTCTTACAATAGTGGTTCTATATCTCAGCCTGCAGTTACAGCAGCTTGTTTTGGTGCTTCTTTACCGGGGATAACTAGCAATCAAGCAGCCAGCACATCTCCTTCATCAGATCTAACAGCAACCTACACCTGGTTCAGAAGAATTGGTTCAGGAAACTTTACTCCAATACCTGGTGCAACATCTGCAAGTCTGACCAGCACACAAGCAGGTACGATGGGGGACCAAGATATTTCGTTTCGACGCGTGGCCACACTTGATGGTGTCGATACTCCAACTACAAATACTGTTACTGTTATGTCTCAAGCTAATTTTGGCGAAGTAAGAATTATTAATAACAATGGCCCTGTTTGCTCAGGAGAAAATGCCGTATACACTATAGAATCTACATCAGAATCTGATGATGCAGGAGCTGTCGTCAGCTTTACGCTCAATGGTGGTTCAGCACAAACGATCACCCTAGACGCTGGTGGTCAGGCCACGATCACTGACAATGCCATCACGAGTACATCAAGCTTACAACTCGTAGAGATTAGACTAAATGATTGCATGAATAGCTTGTCAGCTTCCAAAGAAATTTTAGTGATGGGAACACCAATTCCGTTAGCCTGTGGTGAGACAGTAAATGGAAACAATGCATCTGGAACCTCAAGTGTTTTTAGTTATGATACTGGTGTATTATGGAGAGGGAAAGAAGATATTTACGAATTCACTGTGACAAGTGATGGTGAACCTACTGTCATTGAATTAACTGGATTAAACTCAACAGGTGATTTAGATCTTCACCTGACTATGCCTTGCGATCCTAGAAGTGAAATAGATGTTAGTGACGAATTTGATGACGCAGATGAGCGAATTGAAATAACACTAGATCCTGGTACATATTGGCTCATCGTCGATGGATTTGAAGATGATGATGAAAGCCCCTACACTCTAAGCTTACAATCTTGCGGAGTCAAAGCTGCTTGTGATAACATCATAGAAGCTGAATGTTTTGAGACAATTTCAGATGTAATAACATCAGAACAGCAGTTTTATAATTGTGGCATAACTGATAATGGTATATTATACAAAATAACACCTGAGTTTGGAGGTGTAATGACTCTTAACTTGACAGGCTTATCAGCAGATCTTGATTTAGTTTTATACACAGACATATGCGGGTCGACTTGCAATGAAATATCTTCAAGCACAAATGGTGGTTTTTCATCAGAACAAATAAACTTCACTGCTGTCGCAGGCACTTGCTACTATGTCCGAGTATTTGGGTTTCTAAATTCTGAAAGTTCTTTTGATTTAGAATTTGATTGTCCTGCGGCTTGTCCTTGTACTGATGCTGTCGATTATGTAGAAGCTATACCAACTGGTGATGTTTGTTTGGGTACCACAGGATCATACACTATTCAAGCAGTAGATGGTGCAGATCTCTCTCCTGGCGCTACAGTATCTTATTCATTGAATGGAGGTGCTACACAAACAGTTGTACTTGATGCCAATGGAGAAGCTACGATTTCTGACACACCGACTGTTGCTGGCAATCCAGGGTCAAGTATAACATTAAGCAGAATTGAATTTACCGTAGGTCTAGAAACCTGCTCTATACTTTTAGATAATACTGCAGAGTTTGCGGTAAATCAAGGACCAAACTTCGTGACCGTATTTTCAAATGGACCTGTATGTGCTGGTGCTGAAAATGGAAAATATTTTGTAGAAAATCAATTGGGTGCAGGATCAACTGCAAACGCAAACATTATTTATGAATTAAATTTCTTTGGGCAAGCTGGCTTAACTACAATTGTCGATACGATAAAATCAGATGAAGATGGTATTGGTATAATTGAAATACCTGCAACAACAGCCAATACGCCAAGCTCTCAAATTTTTATCATTGAAAATGAGATAAATGGTTGTGTCACACCATCAGGAACTGTGGCAAGTATCACTACATATGATTCTGCCTCTCAAGTCAATATTTTTGCAAATGCAAGAGAAATCTGTCCTGGAGATGATGCCATTTTCACCCTAAATGGTACTCCTGGTGAAGTGATAGAATATGATGATGCCAATAGTGGTAGTGCTCCAGCAAATCCACAGTTTGTCGTACTAGATGGTTCAGGAAATGGAACAATCACCATTCCCAATCCAACTGATGATGTCCGAATAGACATATACAGAATCGTAATCAATCCATTCGGTAACGATAATAATACCTTCCCGTTCTGTGATAAAGGATTTGAATACGGAGACAATTTTGCTGAGGTGACCATTGCTGACGTCGCTGATCTAGATGTCATAGTTATAGATCAGCAAATATGTGTAAACGAAGGAGTGATATTCCAAATAACCCCAGCTGCTGGTTCGATACCTTCTCCAGGAGGCACAGTAGACTATATGATAAACGGGGTCGCAGGAACCATAGAATTAGATGGAAATGGAGAAGCAATAGTATCACAAACGACTCCCACATCAGGGACATATACAATTGTCTTAAATAGCTTAAATGTACCATGCAATACAGGTGGATGTGATATGGCTTTGACAGGAAAGACTGCTGTTGCTACAGCCTTTGACGAACCACATGATCTGATAGTAACGGGCAACGGTCCATTGTGTATTGGAGACACACCAATGTATACAATAGGCCCTGCAGTACCTGGCCAAATCAATGCAAATGGAGAAGTTACCGTTATGTTTAATCAGGATCAAAGCACAATTAGCACGTTCTTTCTAGATGCCAATGGAGAAGTTACCATTAGTCCACCAAGCGCTACGCAATCCTCTTCTATTGACTTACTGTTTATGGACAACAATGCTTCTTCATGCGCAATAGAACTTGATTTTGGAGCCAATATTGATGTGTACGAAATGCTTGATGAAGTAGAAGTTTTCGCTACTGGAGGCCCTGTTTGTAGAGACAGCCTATTGTCTTATACCATCCAACCAGCAGCAGGATCAAATCCAATGCCTGGGGCTTTGGTAGAATTTATGTTAAACGGTGTACTAGATACGACACAATTGGATGATGATGGATTACAAGAAATATTAGCAACCTCTGAATTCGAAGGCTTGGCGGCATCGACAATTCAGTTAGTTTCTATTTTCAATCCAGGTTGTTCTACTCCACTAACTTCATCTGCATCAACAGATGTGATTGATTGTGGAGATCCGTGTTATGAATACATGGTAAGAAATTTTAGCGAAGAGGAAGCTCAGACATATCAAGTCAATTCCTTCATCACTTCAAGTTCATCGATTGCTAGTGGATCTACAGAATATTTAGCAGGAGATTTTATATCACTCGAGCCAGGCTTTGAAGTGTCAAGTGGCGTTGAGATTTTATGCGACATTAATCCATGTCCGAGTCCAGAAACCTGTGGTGAAGTGTCACAGAAGTCAGGCCTTGCAGACGTACCAAATGAATTTTTGAATTGGGATGTTGTGGAAAATATCTGTGTGGAAGAATTGGTATTTTCATCAAGTAGTGGAAGCACTGGAGCAGACATACAGTTTTCTATAGCTGGGTTTGTATCTGGCAATAGTGGACCGTTCAATGCTACAGTCACTGCAAATTCACCAGCAGGAAATTTTTCCCTAGATATCGTCGTACCTAATGGACAGGCTAGTTTTGATGGAGATAATGCAGTTGGTTTTTGGTCAACACCGGACAACAGATTATACTTTGTTAATCTGTTCACAGACTACGATGGTGTAAGATTAGTAGAAGCAACAATAGAATTAGAACCGTTTTAAAGTAGAACCCTTTAACTGAAATTAATTGCGGAGGCTATCTCTTTTTGAGATGGCCTTCTTTTTTGATTCAGTATTGTAGAATGAGATTAAAAAGAAACAACTAAACACATCTACATGCCTAGTACCCTCCATAAGGAGGCTTATCATCGCTCTGCGCAAGGCCACCTAAACTTTGACGCTTGACTCTGTCCATATCAGCTTGCGTTTTGACAAGAGCGCCTAAGCCATCAAGAGCTTTGATTTTGGCAATGGCCTCATCCTTTGCAAATTGCTTCATATACTTTAGCCAGTTTAGAAGTTCTCGTGTAGAAGGTGCTCTCTCCAAACCAAAATTTCTCAATTGATAAAACAAAGAAATGGAAGTATCGATAATATCGTTATCAGCTTTTGGGTAATGCTTAAGTACGATTTCTTTCATCATATCTGGTTCAGGGAAAGAAATATAATGATAGATGCATCTGCCTTTAAATGCCGTTGGTAGTTCTTGTTCTCGATTACTTGTAATCACAATAGCTGGCATGTCTTCTTCAGAAATCTGAATGACTTTTCCACTTTCTGGAAGTACAAATTTACGGTGACTCAATGCATACAATAAATCATTTGGAAATTCACGAGGAGCTTTGTCAATCTCATCAATCAACAAGACAGAATTAGGAGCAGAATAGGCAGATGCTGCTGGACCCATGTTGACATAGTCATTGAGTTGTTCTGTACTTCGACCACCTGTTGTCAATTTGGTCTCCATTCCCTTTTCTTCTCTTTGTGCATTAAGCACTTCAATTTGAGAATCACGCAGATACTTGACGTGATCAAACTTTGCGACAAACGCTTCTACATTACTTTTAGAGCCTACTGGGTAGACGAACATTTCGAGATTGTTGCTATTAGCATATTGTAATGGTAATTCCGTTTTTCCTGTCCCTGGTTCACCTTCAATCAATAAAGGCATACCCAATACCCTAGACATATGAAATGCTTGTGCTAACTCTGGATCACATAAATATTTATCTGATCCTGTCCAAATTGTAGTCTCTGCCATCGTAAAATATCTTAAATAAGTTGCGAAGTTAAGCTAATTGTGACTTGTAAATATTGACGAATGTTATTTTCTAACCTACTATATAGCAAAAATGGACAATTAAGATGCTAATTGATAAGTATCATGATCATTACCAAGATTCAAATTATTAGCTGTATATTTAGAAATTATATTTTAGAAGATAACGTTACAACAACAAAACTAGCAGCAAGTGTCCATTACTCTACTTATCATTATCGTGACCTGTATGGTCTCCTATTATGCAGGCTTAACTCCCCAAGACAGAATATCTCGCCAAGGTATATTTAACAAGCTAAAGCATTATCCCATTGCCGAAAAAAGGAATAAAGAATTTTACAGATTTTTATCCTCTGGTTTCGTTCATGGCAGTTGGATGCATCTCATTTTCAATATGTATGTTCTGTACGAATTTGGGGAAGTAGTCGAAAGTCTTTTTGTACAAATATTCGGTTCGTTTGGTCGAATTGGGTATTTATTGATGTATCTGGCAGCTATAGTGGTGGCAGACATACCTAGCTTCTTGAGGCATCAGAATAATCCTGGTTTTGCAAGCATAGGTGCTTCAGGTGCAGTGTCTGCAGTCTTGTTTATTTTCATCATGTACAGTCCATTGACTGAGCTCAGATTTATATTTTTCCCGTTTTTTGGCTTTCCAGCTATTGTCCTTGGAATTGGCTATTTGATTTACTCTTCATGGGCCAGTAACAAAGGAAGAGACAACATAGATCATTCTGCACATTTTGCTGGAGCTATTTTTGGAATCATATTTATCGTTGTTACTCACCCTCAAATTGTTGGTCGATTCATGGACACCATTCAAACAAGTCTACCGTTTTAATTTAACAAAGAAATTGGACTGATTATACGTACATAATAACTTAACTTTGTCGACGATGGATGAAGAATTTGATATTATTGTTGTAGGTGGTGGCGCTACGGGTCTAGGATGCGCAGTCGATGCCGCAAGCAGAGGTTATAAAACACTTTTGGTCGAAAAAGATGATTTTGGGAAAGGCACTTCCAGTAAGAGCACAAAATTGATACATGGTGGTGTTCGCTATTTAGAACAAGGGAATGTATTCCTCGTCAGAGAAGCGTTGATTGAGAGAAAGCGTCTCATAGAAAATGCATCCCATCTAGTCACCAATTTGACTTTTGTCATTCCAAATTATGAGTCATTTAGAGGTCCATATTATTTTACAGGTTTAAAGTTATACGACTATTTATCTATTGGTTACAGTCTTGGCAAATCAAAATATCTCAGTAAAAAGACTGTCAAAAAATTACTACCCAACATAAGTACAGAAGGGCTCAAAAATGGCATCTCTTATCACGACGGCCAATTTGATGACACACGTTTACTCGTCAGCCTGTTGTGCACATATAGTGAACTAGGAGGAACTGCATTAAATTATTGCAAAGTCACTGAGTTGATTAAAGATGGTAGTGGAAAAGTTATCGGTGTTCGTTGCCAAAAGTCTTTGGACGGTGAAGAATTTGATGCACGTGCAAAAGTTGTTGTCAATGCCACAGGCGTATTTACTGAACAGTTTCAGAAAATGGACAATCCTGATGTGTCGATCTCAGTCACGCCAAGTCAGGGTTCACATATCGTGCTGAATCACAAGTTTATGAAAAGTGATAAGGCACTAATGATTCCAAAAACTTCTGATGGTAGAATATTATTTGCAGTGCCTTGGCATAATCACACGTTGGTAGGTACGACTGATGCTTATACGGAAACCATATCCAACGATCCTAAAGTCACAGACAAAGAAATAGATTTTATGCTGGAAACAGCAACTGAATATTTTGAAGAAGACCCTAAACGAGAAGACATATTGAGTTGTTTTGCCGGCATCAGACCTTTGGTTACAAAAGGGAAAACGCTTGACACAAAATCTATTTCGAGAAGTCATGGCGTATCAGTCAGTAAATCTGGACTGGTAAACATTACAGGTGGTAAATGGACTACCTATCGCAAAATGGCTGAGGATACCATTGACAAAGCTTTGAAAATAAGCGATCTCAGTTTTACAAAATGCAACACAGCTGATTTAAAATTGGATCATGGTGGCACTTCCGTTACAGAAAAACGACTGCGCATTTATGGCGGATTTGCATCTCAAATCATGGAGCTCGAACGGAAAAATAAAAAATTGGCTAAGCGTATCCATCC
>CALLFA010000070.1 GCA_937997635.1 uncultured Saprospiraceae bacterium
GGTGTGGTGACATTGCCGACCAAGCTGATTGGCGAACGCTTCATGTAATGGTCTTGATGATCCCAAGGCATGCCAGGAAACCAATAGTTAACCACTCCTGAAATATCAGCGGTCAATGCCCAACTGTACCAATTGATCACAGGCTTGGCAACAACCGCAGCCGCAAATCTGTCTGTGTTGCCGATGATCCAGCTGGTCAACACACCACCGCCACTGCCGCCGGTAACAAACAATCGTTCTTCGTCTATATATCCCTTTGCTATGACTGCATCGACACCTGACATCAGATCATCGTAATCATTGCTTGGATAATTGTGGTGAATCAAATTCGCAAAGTCTGCGCCATAGCTCGTGCTACCTCTTGGGTTCGTGTACAGGACCACATAGCCTTTACTTGCCATCAACTGCAATTCTGGCGTAAATCGATCTCCATAATTTGCAAACGGGCCACCGTGAATTTCTAAGATCAACGGGTAAGTTTTTGAAGCGTCAAATCCTGGTGGTTTGATGATCCATCCCTGTATGCGCTGACCATCGTGCGAAGACTCGTACCAGATTTCTTCGACTTCGCCCAATTGTTTAAACGCAAGAATATCGTCATTAAATGCCGTCAATTTTTTCATCTTGCCACCAATACGCACAGCTAATTCTGTTGGTTGTGTTGGTGTAGTCGTTGTAAAAGCAAGTACATCTGTATGTGCATCATAATCACCACCATCATAAGGCCTGCCTATAGAAGAACCGCCCAAATCTTCAGCGACAGTTTCCATCTTGCCGCCTTTGGTGAATGTTGCCACTTTCGTATTTCCTTCCTTATCGTATTGTGCATAAATGGCATTGCCATCGGTTGACCATTGCATATTTCCAAAAGATAAATCACTGGAACAGCTCAGACAACTGCTGTTGCTTCCATCAGTGTCCATCACGTAAATGTTTGTATGATGATAGCCCATTTTTCGATCATCATAACCCAGATAGGCAATCTGATTACCAGAAGGCGAGACTATTGGATCAGCATCTGGTCCCACTCGATCTGTCAATTGTGTGACGGCTCTTGTCGCCAGATCAATGTTAAATATTTCTGTATTCTGTTGATTGTATTCCCAATCTGGCGTTTGATTACTTGAAAAATAAATGGACTTACTGTCTGATGCCCAACTTGGACTGCTGTGATTATACTCTCCCTCGGTAATCTGTGTTGGCGTACCTCCATCTGACGGCATGATGAAAATGTGCGCATACTGTTCACTTGTGTAGCCACCACCGTCTCGCCTATAGACCAAGCGATCTATATAGATTGGTGCATCCGCCCAAGTTGCTCCTTTAGGTTTGCTTGGTAGTGCACTCGGCTTTTTAGCTGTGCTTTCCACACTCATCGTCATTGCCAACCATTTGCCATCTGGTGACAATACTAAATCAGATACGGATTGTTGGAGCTTAGTGATTTGAGCAGTCTGTCCATTATCCAACCACAGTTTATGTATTTGATTTTTTCCAGACTCTGCAGACATATACAACAAGCTTTGGCTGTCTGGTAACCACATGGCAGATCGTCCTTCAGTCAGTGGTCTCATGTTATTGCCGTATACATCGGTTATCCATAAATTGGACATTCGCTTATCCGTCATGATGTCCATAGAAGAACGAACAAACACGATACGTTTGCCATCTGGTGAGATTTGTGGATCAGCAGCAAATTCCAGATCAAACACATCCAACGGCTGTAGTGTTCCTTGAGCCTGAATAGAAATTGCAAACATCACAAGGAAAAACAGGTTCAGCAAATAATTCATTTGGGGCTATATTTTAATTCATTTTTATTGACTCGGCCGAGTATTTCTCTAATCAGACTTACCTCTCGTTCATAGATTCCTTTGAATTGTTTCTGCAGACAATCCGCATAAATTTTAGATATCTTTTCACTGATATCATAGCCTTGGTGTGTGAGGTAGATCTTGTTTGCTCTTTTGTTTTTCTCATTATGAACCTTAACAATCAATTCTTTTTTCTCCAGGTATTGAATGATGCGTGAGATGGACGCCGGCTCTTTACCCACGAGTTTGGATATATCGCTTTGATTAATCCCCTGTTTGATCATGACCTGTTCCAATACGAGCCATTGGTCATAGGAAATACCTAATGACTGCTTCGCACAAACATAATTAAAGTAGGATTTCTGCTTACGAATGGTTTCTTCAAATTGAAGAAGCAACTCCTCGTAGTTGGATTTAGACACGTAGATACTATTTGAGACATTGTGAATATAACAATCTAATGCCGAAAGAATGTTAAAATTTGATACATCATCTATACTAAATCTAATAAAAATCAATCTTTAACAGAGTTTAATTAAGTACTGTTGATTTATCAATATAAATAATGGGTTAAATACGGCAATAGGTAGGGAGACCTTTGCCTCAGTTGTTGTTGCAAAATAGCCGCTATATACGATAACTGAACCAAAGGTCTAAACCTCAGACTCACAGGTCCGTAACTCTCTATTAATACGGCAATAGGTACGGAGACCTTTGCCTCAGTTTTCGTTACAAAATGGCCGTTATATACAATAACTGAACCGAAGGTCTCCGTACCTCTCGGTTTAATAATTCTCGGTCCGTACCTCTCGGTTTTAACATCAAGAAACCGAAGGTCTAAGCCGCAGGCTCACAGGTCCGTAACTCTCGGTTTATTAGGCTTGAGTCCTAGCCGTGACGCGGGGGTCACGGTTCCTTCATCAAAGGTCCATTTAGGACCTTTGGTCAATCTTCCGATTGACTTCATTCAGTCATCTCTCGGTTAATACTCAGTCACCCTTCCTCCTGATAACTGATTTTGACTAAGGATAAATTATAATTTTTCTGTGATGGTACCAGTAATGATGTTGGTGAAATCTGCAATGCGTCTACAAATCGAAGCCTCAAATTCTGATATTCTGTACTAAATAAGCTCTCTCTTTTAAACTTGCCTACCCCATTGACCACATACTCACTTACCGTACTGTTGGTTTTGATTTGATCATTAAAAATCAACCGCAATCTGGATGGTGTCATAAAAGGAAAATAAGACGAGAATATACCTCCATCATCTTGTGAAAACTGCTTCTTGAAGAGGATTTTTTGCCAGTGTTCTTCACCATTTGGGTGTAATGCTGTTAACACAATATCTTCATTGAAATAATCTACCCAACCTCGTGAGGAAGAATAGAAATCTGAAGTCGTTCTCGCTGCTGAATCGTAACTGTTTCTTCGAGAAAATTTGCGTTGCATTTCCATGGCGATAACCATGCCTCCATCTTGCCTCCAGATGATATCACTCAAGGAAAAGAAATTCAAACCCTTTTTCTTTTTAGAGTCCGAACCATAAATATCTTCCACCAACTCTTTGCTAAACGGTCGATACTCTGGAATATACACATCTGTAAAACTGCGCAGATCTATAAACTTATAACAATAGCCTTCGGACCAAGAGGCCTTTTTACTATTGTATAAACCAAAAAATCCTATCGTCTTATTTTTTTCATCGACAGACATTTTGACACTTTGCATACTTGTCTCTCCATAGTCAATGTTGGTAATGTATCCCGCTTCATTCTCTTTTTCCAAAATGATGATTTGGGCTCCTTCTTGTTTCGGTCCTGATTTGTTGTGATCTTTTTCTAAAAGCATGACGACAGAACCAGTCTCCGTCATATGTATATCTGCAATGTCCAAATAAAGATTACCTCCTTCGAATAAGTACTCTGCTTGCCAATCCAGTGTGTCTCTTTGATGGTCGTACACAAAAATTCTGAACTTCTCTGAGTTGTCTATATAATACAAAAGCGTCTTGTTCCTTTGCTGAGAACTGACAAACTGAAAATCTTGTCCAACCAGGTTTTTATTTTCTTGAGCGAGCAAAATGGAATCTTGTAGTCGAGCATTCTTATCGTAATTCGCAGCCTTGAGATATTCTATACCATCCTGTTTCATTCCATAAAAAATCGTGAATAACGTATCTTGCGGAGATAAGCCGTAGACTTTGACACGCTTTTCCTCGAAGAGCAATTTTTGTTCCCAGTTAAACTGCAAATTCTCATCAAAGGAAGTAATGAACTTGTCAATACCTCGATCTCTAAACAAAAGAATGTTGTCATCGATTGGTCCTAAAATCTCATAAGCATAATCAGAACGAATGCTCATTTCTTTAGAAACAATAACTTCTTGTGCGTTCAATTGAAAGACAAATCCGACAAGGAAAAGAAATAGAAATCTATACATACAGTTAATTTATAAATAAATTGCCAATGTTTCCACTATAACGAATGAAAGAGATCATCGAATGTGTCGTTAATATAAGCGAAGGTCGACGCCAAAACATAATCGACAACATATCATCTGCCATACAATCTGGAGCTAACACAATACTTACTCATGTCGATGTTGGATTTGATGCCAATCGAACTGTCTTTACCTTTTTCACTGATCTCCAGTCACTTGAAGACACAATTCTGGCAATGTACCAGACGGCCTTATCACAAATAAATATGGAATCCCATACAGGTAAACACCCAAGGATTGGAGTTGTCGATGTCTGCCCATTTGTCCCAATCAAAGGCATCACAAGAAATGAGCTTGTTCCTGTCGTTGATGATTTGGCAAAACAAATCGGAGAGCAGTTCAACCTACCTGTGTACTTATACGAGGCTTCATCCGAAAAGCGTCAACTAGAAACCATACGAAGAGGAGAATATGAGTCACTTGAATCTCGCTTTCGACATGGGGAGCATTTGCCTGATTATGGCACTTTCGACAATCATAAAACGAGTGGTGCCACTATTATGGGTGTTCGATCCTTTTTACTCGCTTACAATATAAACCTAAATACAGATGACGTTTCCATAGCAACAGACATCGCCAAAAAAATACGTGGCTCAGGCTATACATCAAGAGGCCTTCAGATAGCTGGTACGTTTGCATCAGTCAAAGCCATCGGATGGTACATTAAAGAATATGGTTTCGCACAAGTTTCTACAAATTTGACTGATTATACAGACTGCTGTTTTCATGATGTGTTTGAGACTTGTAAAAGACTGGCTCTAGAACACGGTGTTGCTGTTACGGGTTCAGAATTAATTGGGTTGACGCCACATGACGCTTTGTTATTGTCTGGTAAATTTTATAGTGATGAGAATGATGAAGACAAGTTGATACAGGCTGCTATTGATCATTTGGGACTTGATCAATTGAGCGAATTTTTACCAGAGGAGCGCATCATTAAACACGTTTTAGATAAGCAATATTAGTTTATTTGAATACTAATGTTGATCTTCAATATGACACTATTTTGTCATGTCATCCAGCACTAAATAAATAACTGTATGTCGCTTATTAAGACTAGTCACAACAGACGTTCTTTTCTCAAAACCTCCGCACTCACCAGTGGTGGTTTGATGCTTAATTTTTGTTGGTTTACTTCCTGCCAATCAGCTCATGATTTAGATCCTTTGGTACCAGCAAAAGAATGGTTTGATTTTAATGGCTTCCTAAAAATAGGCGATAATGGACAAGTGACCATCATGTCCCCAAATCCCGAAGGTGGTCAAAACATCAAGACATCCATGCCGATGATTGTGGCAGAAGAACTGGATATCGATTGGAAAGATGTCCTTATCGAACAAGCTCCTTTGAATACCGATCTGTATCAGCGTCAATTTATTGGTGGAAGTAACGCCATACGTTTTGGTTGGGAAGGACTTAGAATGGCAGGCGCCACAGCTCGACATTTATTGAGACAAGCTGCTGCAGATCTTTGGAATGTTCCCATTAATGAAGTCTCAACCCAAGCAGGTGTTTTGAAACACGGTTCAGATAATTCTGCCACTTACGGTGAAATGGCTAGTGCTGCTGCCAAACTAGCCATACCTGAACAAGTGACTTTAAAGGAGTTAAATGACTTTTCCATTATCGGTCATTCTAAAAAAAATGTAGACGGACTTAAGATTGTCACCGGTCAGTCTTTATTTGGAATTGACACCAACAAAGAAGGCATGCTCATAGCCATGATTGTACACCCCCCAGCGTTTGGGCTGCAATTAAAGTCAGTTGATGAGACAGCAGTAAAATCCATGCCAGGCATACGCGATGTATTCACGATTAAAGTATTGAATGACGATTTTGGTAGAATGCATTTTGACACCTGTACATTTTTAGAAGTCGTCGCCATAGTAGGTGACACGACTTGGGAAGTCATGAATGCCAAAAAAGCGATCACCGTCGACTGGGAGCCTTTTGCTGATTATACAGAAACACGCACCTTTTGGGGCAAAGAAAAACAAACACTGACCATTCCTTCTGGTCTCGAAAACAGTCGTGATCATACAAACAAATTGGCAGAGATGTCAAGCAAAAAAGCAGCAATAATCCGTCAAGATGGTGATCCTCAAACTGCCTTCAAACATGCCACAACAGTCATAAACAGAACGTACACTGCTCCATACTTAGCACACAATTGTATGGAACCCATGAACTTCTTTGCAGATGTGCGTGATGATAAAGCCATACTGATTGGTGGTTTGCAAAAAGCAGAACTGACAGAACAAACAGTATCCGCACGTTTAGGTATTCCTGTTGAAAATATAGACATTCAATTGACTCGTCTTGGCGGTGGATATGGCAGACGGTCATACGCACATTGGGTGATAGAAGCCGCACTTATTTCTCAGAAAATGAACGCGCCCATTAAGTTGATTTATACAAGAGAAGATGATATGTCAGGTGGCATTTATCGGCCGGCGTATCAAGCAACTTATCGAGCAGCATTGGATGATGATAATACGCTGACTGCTATTCACATTAATGCAGGTGGCAATTTAGAAAGTCCACTTTACGCCAATCGGTTTCCAGCCGGAGCCATCGAAAACTATCTTGCTGAAAGTTGGACCATTAATTCTAACATCACCATCGGTTCGTTCCGTGCCCCGCGATCAAACTTTATCGCTTGTGCAGAGCAATCCTTTCTTGATGAAATTGCAGAAGCAGTGAATAAAGATCCAATTGATTTTCGCTTGGAGATGATCGAAAAAGCAAAAAGAAATCCTGTAGGTGAAAAAAATGATTATGATCCTGATCGACTTGCTGGTGTACTAAATTTAGTTAGAGAAAAATCCAACTGGGACAATACACCAGCTAATTTGTATAAAGGTGTCTCCGTCTATTTTTGCCATCACTCATACTCCGCTCAAGTCTTATTTTTAAAACTAGAAAATGAAGAGCCGGTTATCGAAAGAGTCTGTTGTGTCGTAGACTGCGGAATTATTGTAAATCCAGATGCTGCAGCTAACTTAGCAGAGGGTGCTATTGTTGATGGAATTGGTAATGCATTATATGGTGAGCAAAGATTTACACATGGAGTACCTGAAAAAAACAACTTTCATCAATACAGAATGATCAGGATGTCAGAAGCACCAAAAAACATTGATGTGCATTTTGTAGAAAACAATATTGCACCTACTGGTCTTGGTGAACCAACATTTCCGCCAGTATTTGCAGCGTTAGCCAATGCTTTGTATCAAGCAACTGGGCGGCGATTGCATGATCAGCCATTTGTGGAAGCGTAAAGAAATTTTCACAATTACCCTCCCCTACTTCAACTTTGGATTATTCTTATGTCGTTCGTTATCGCGTGTTGTTTTCTTATCGATATTTCTTTTGATGGCTGCTTCTAGATCAATGTCCATTTGGTTGGACAGGCAGGTCAGCACAAACAAAATATCGGCCATTTCATCCGCCATTTTTTGCTTGATGTCAGCTTGAGGTATTTCCGTTTTAAATGATTGTTCACCATAGACACGAGCCACGAGTCTTCCCAACTCGCCAACTTCTTCCATCAACAGAATCATATTGGTTTCTTCTCTGAAATACCGGACACCAAATGATTGGATCCAAGAATCGACTTGTTTTTGGTAATCTGCAATCGTCATTACTCTTTCGATTTTGTATCTACTATAATTGTCACGGGACCATCATTCAATAATTCCACTTTCATATCGGCGCCAAATATGCCAGCTTTTACTTCTTTGTTCATATCTAGGGTAGCTTTCGCTAAAAAGGCTTCATAAAGAGGTATCGCTATTGGCGGTTTGGATGCTTTTAGATAAGATGGTCTGTTTCCTTTTTTCGTGCTAGCATGTAAGGTGAATTGGCTGACAACCAAAAGCTCACCATCGATGTCTTGTACACTTTTATTCATGACACCATTCTCATCATTGAATATCCGCATCTGAATAATTTTCTTTACCAACCAGTTGATGTCGTCTTCCCCATCGAGATCCTCAATGCCTAATAAGACGAGCAAACCTTCGTTGATGTGCGAATGTACTTTTTGATCAATGCTTACTGACGCATGTGCGACACGTTGAATGACTGCTTTCATACCAGATCAAACAATGTACGTTCGGCCATAAATTCATCGTGAATGTCTGGTGCATCGTATTTATCCATTTCCAATGTATTTTTTATTGGATAGTGAATCCATTGATAGTTGTCTGAACATTTCAACATGGCAATCACTTCATTGAGTGGTGTCTTTGGATTCAACCATTCGGATTCATTAGAAGAACACATGGCGATTGGCATGTGATGCTTGAGCAAAGCTAGGTCTCGATTTGGTGGTACTGTCATCATAGTGAATGACAAATATTGATAGCTGTCCAATTGGACCACATCATATAAACCTGCCAATAGCATCACTGAGCGATCCCGCTTCATGACGCGATACCATTGATTATCGTGTTTGACATAGTAACTGTCAGCAGGGATTAAACATCTTCGTTGTCTGACTGGAATTCGGAATGATGGTTTACTCGCTACTCCTTCATAATAGGCATTATATAAATTACCTCTGTTCACCATCTCTTTTGAGAAATGAGGAAGCAAGCCCCATATGCCTTGTACGAGTTGCGGCTTATCACCTTGACTAATAAAAATACTGGCTTTCTTTAAAGGGTGAATATTGTAACTTCTTGTGTACCCTTTCAGCGGCAGATTTTGCGCGTGTTTTGATAGTTTGTCAGCTGGGACTGACAACGAAAAACGATCGATCATGAGATTTTTGAGATTATACACATTAAAGATAATAATAATTTATAATTTACATGTAATCAGACACTTATATTTTCACTTTTGCACATTCAACTGTTAGTGAGTTTGGTAGAAATTGTGTGTAAGTATCAATACTGCCACTTCGTACCTAAGGCAATGGATGTACTCAAGAAGATTACAGAGAATCTAACAAGCAATTCAAACAGAAAATTGAAAATAGATTTACTGTGGAAATTTACTAACAGAGCTTAATTATTGTGCATAAGTTTGTCATTCTAATGATTATCAGCCAATTGTATGAAACAATACTGTTAGGATTTGTTGTTAATATCTGAACAATGGAAATACATAAGAATCTGTCACATTAATATGCACGAATTCACATCACTAATAATAATAAAAGGGGAGTTAAAATATTAAAAGTTAATAATGGTTAGACAGTTGAGAAAAAATGTTCAAAATTTGAAAAATGTTGCTTAGATCATATAAGTGGATCAATGTTATTTCTCTTGTGCTTATTTATCTTGTGATTCTTGCTGGATCATTTGTGCGAATGACAGGATCAGGTATGGGATGTCCCGATTGGCCAAAATGCTTTAATCAGTGGATACCGCCAACACACATTGACCAACTTCCATCAGACTACAGAGAGGTGTTTTTGGAAAAGAGAAAAGCTAAAATAATGAAGTACACTTCATTTTTGGATAAGCTTGGCATGCATGATGTGTCTGTAGCATTGACAAGCGATCCAGATTTATTAAAAGAAGAACCTTTTGTCGCTCGTAAAACCTGGATAGAATATGTGAACCGACTATTTGGATTCTTAGCTGGCAACTTTTTATTGCTGGGATTCATCTTGTCTTTGTTTTTGTGGAAAAAAAGAAAATCCTATGCACTATGGAGTTTTCTCGCTGTTTTCTTTACCGGCATTCAAGGATGGTTTGGCTCTATTGTTGTTTCGTCCAATTTGACTCCCTGGACAATCAGCTTCCATATGTTGTTTGCGTTGCTGATTGTTGCTGTCATCATCTATGCCATTACATTGACAACCGATCGTAAGAAGATAGCTGTGAAGTCACTAGGCATGGTCCTTGGCATGTTGATTGTTCTTTCATTGGTGCAAGTGTACTTCGGGACTCAAGTCAGACAAGAGATCGATGTTATTTCTAAGGTTAGTGAAACAAGATCCACGTGGATAGGTCAATTGTCAACCATATTCGAAATTCATAGAAGTTTTGCCATCGTCATCATATTGATGCATGGATGGCTTGTATACAAATTAAAGTCTGTAAGTGGATGGAAAGTATTTGCGTTCGCTCTATTCTGTGTTATTGTCGCAGAAGCATTAAGCGGTATTGTAATGGCATATTTCGCTGTACCTAAGTTAGCGCAACCGATTCACTTATTCTTAGCAACAATTGCTTTTGGCATGCAATGTTGGTTGTTTTTACACTTACGTGGTAATCCAAGACAAATACATAGTTAACAGATTTATCAACCAGTTATCCACATATATTTTTTATTATTCTATTACAAATTGTCAATTTATCCTCATATCAACAGTCATGTGTATAAAAGACATGTGAATAATATATGTATTCATGCATCGTGTAATTTTAGTACGTATAATCGTTTGTATCAAAAAAATAGAAGACATTTGAGTTATGCACAATGATGTAGTACAGGAAGGTGGGTATGAGTATATAGAAACCAAAGGAGGTGATACAGACATTATGTTATTGCATGGCTTGTTTGGTTCACTTAGTAATTTTGAACATTTACTGAATGAGTTTGGGAATAAGTACAACATTATTGTTCCACTATTACCAATATTGACAGCACCAAAGGAGGAAGTCGGACTTGATGGCTTACTTAGATTTATAGATGGTTTTGTAAAGCACAAAGGATTTAAGCAACTTCATGTGTTAGGAAATTCACTTGGTGGTCATCTTGCGCAGTTGTTTGCCTTAGCTCATCCTGATAAGGTAAGTTCACTAATTCTGACAGGTAGTTCTGGCTTGTTTGAAAATCCAATGGGGAGTTCCTGGCCACGCAGAGAAAACTATGATTATGTCAAAGGCAAGGTGGAATCAACATTCTTTGATCCCAATATGGCGAAAAAAGAAATGGTGGATGAGGTTTTTAGCATAGTGAATGATAGAGCTAAAGTCATCCGCATAGTGATAACAGCAAAATCAGCCATTAGACACAATCTTGCAGATAAATTAGGATCAATCAATGCTCCAACACTGTTGGTTTGGGGAAAGCAAGATGAAATAACGCCAGCATTCGTAGCAGAAAAATTTGAAGAACTTCTCCCAAATGCAACTTTAGTCTTTTTAGATCAATGTGGTCATGCTGCCATGATGGAACAACCAAAAGCCTTTAATGATGCCTTTGCTTCTTTTATGGTCCAGTTTCACCCGTCACTGTAGGGCCGTCGCTGCAGGCGTCCTGCCTCAGTAAGAAGTGGTGACTGTGTCGCTGAAGTCGTCTCGCCTCATCAAGAAGTGATGACTGTGTCGCTGCAGGCGTCCCGCCTAAGCAAAGAGCGATGAGACTGTTTTGTTTTGATCAGTCGCTGCAGTCGTCTCGCCTCGGCAAGAAGTGATGACTGTGTCGCTGCAGGCGTCCCGCCTCAGCAAAGAGCAATGAGACTGTTCGTTTTGATCCGTCGCTGTAGGCGTCACGCCTCAGCAAAAAGTCGCCTCAGCAAGAACACGAGACAACAGTTATTCAATCTCCGTAACAACAAAGTCAGCATACAACACTACTTCATCTCTAAGATCTTTGATGTTTTCTATGCTTCGGTATATGCCCCACTTTGGTCGCACAAAATCTGCGTTAAGTCTCCAGTTCACAATAGAAGGATTTGAGTAAGACAGCAAAACTGCACCATCACTTATTCTTTTTATCTCAATGTCGTACGTTCCTTCAACTCCATACGTAATTGTTTCGTCGACCTGAACCCAAGTACCCACAAAGGGTGCTAAGTTGACACGATTTAATCTAAGAGAAGAGTCCGTTTCACCATAGCGCAACTCTAATTTGTCAGGCGTTCCTTTTCTAGCAGTCAAGGTATACATGGGATGGCTTGCAAATGGCCCACCCACTGACTTCAATTGATGTAAATGTGTAAAGTTGGATGAAACTTGAAATCCAGCATTCAATTTGAATTTCCATTTGTAATTTACCTTTTCATTTTCTATACCTAGTAAATTATTAGGAGACTGGCTGTAACTTTTTATTTCATTGCGTTGTCGATCAACATGAATACAACGATCGTTATCTGGAATCGTATGGAGATGAAATCGAAACACATTCGTACCCAGTTCATCATCAAATAGCTCATCTATGTGTTCGCCAAAATCACTATGTCCACAATCGGGTGCTTCTATAGGATTTTCCCCTGGAGCCAATATTGAAGTGATTAATGCATATGTGTTTCCAGGCCCATCTGCGCGTAGTGCCACACCTCTAATTCTCTCTAGATTGATTATCACTGAATCATTAGATGGATCTGTGTCGCTATAAGTATCCTGATGTTCTGCGTTGAACGCTAGTATTACAGTTACCTGAGTGGTATCAGCATTAAAACGTTGCTCTATGTCAGTTTCATTCTCATTTGAACTGCCATACTGATAACGTATAGCATTGTCTAACTTTCGCATTAAGTCATCGTATTTGTACCAAAGAATCAAATCGTCAGATGTAGACACAGAGATATCCGTTGTTATTGATTCTATTGTTTCAGTAATGTCCTCTTCTTCACTACAACTATAGAAACCAATAAGTACACATACAAAGAATACAAATAAGAGCTTATTCATGTCTATAAAAATACTAA
>CALLFA010000071.1 GCA_937997635.1 uncultured Saprospiraceae bacterium
ACCTGAATTTCCTTGATATAAATTTATCGCACCAGCAGACATGAGACGGTAGAATCCACTTATGGATGAACTTGAAATACTGTGAAATGTAAAATTGTTTTTGGAAAATCCTTTTATGTCTTTCGGTGTATATCTTACAAATTCATTATGTGCTGTCTTTTTAAAGTCGACAACTTCAAAATAATTTTCTTGATTTTTAATTGTTCCTTTTATTTGAGTTCCATCATGTTTAATAATGTACTCAACGGATGTCTGGCCTATGCAATACACTGTGATTAGTTTTAAGCATAGGAATAATACGACATTCTTTAACGTGTTGCTTTTCATAATTTAGTATTAATATTCTTTTAAAAATTGTAAAGTTACCATGTATATAATAGTTGTTACAGTATAAATATAATGAATAATCCACTATTCTAGCTACGAGAGCAAATAATTCGACTCGGTGTGGTAGCAATCCGAAACAGTAACTAAATGTTTCTTTGTCTGAATTCTTCAGTGGCTTGCTCAGCGTCGAGGTCTTATCCTAGTATTCTGGAGAATGTAAGATGTAAGGCGACCTTGTCATCTCCTGGGTAGCTGCCATTCCTCCGTGGAGGAGAATTGCGCTTATAGCTGAAAGTAGATTAGATAGTTTATGAAGGAGTAGCTATAGATCTTGAGCAATAAGCTAGTCCTTACTCCTAGTAGTTTCTACCTCGCCAAAGTCTCATGTATGTCTGTCCGATATGCACTAATTGCTGGAATGATCGCAGCTATAATCCCGATCAATAACGATACTCCTAGAATCCCTAATTCTTCCTTTAAAAATAACCAGCCCGTAAAGCTGTAGCGGTAACTGGATTTTGCATAGTGAGCGAGAACTTCCATTCCAATATGACTGATTAAAAAACCAAGTAAGTACCCGACAAAGGCTAACATGATGCCTTCCAATAAAATCAACAGGAATAACTTATTTCTGCCTGCACCCATCACACGCATCAGCGCAAGTTCGTACTGACGATCTTTTAGCGAAGAGAAAAGTGAAATGAAAATACTGAATGCGGATACAAGCGCAATGATGATGGCAATATTTCTCAATGCATCTACGCCGACACCGATCATACTGTACAAGCGATTGATTTCTATTGGTGGAGCTGCAGCTTGCATATCCGTATTTTCATTGATGTTTCGTGGTAGATTGAGTGCTTGAAAATTAGTTCTGTTTCTAAATTTAATTAATAAAGAGGTGATTTCTTCATCTGGAAAGTCAACCAAATTAAACCCATTGGCATCGTGTTCATGATCATGATCGCCGTGAGCGTGGTCCGCATGTTCATCAGCTCCTTCTTCATGACCATGGACATCCCAAATGGATTTTGTCGTTGTTAAAATCAACTGATCAATGACACTACCTGTAGGTTCTAAAATACCAACAACAACAAAGCCATCTTCATGCTCATGCAACAAACCTTCCACATCTTGAAAGCCGTGATTACTTTGAAAGCGGTCGCCGATTTTCATGCCGAGTTCTTCTGCAACAACTTTACCTATGGTGACATCAAAATGGTTGGTCCATAATTTGCCTTCTCCGATCTTGCCATCATACAATTTTAGAATGCTGTAATCAGTACCGACAATTCGATACCCTTTGTGGCTGTCCCCAAGAGACAACGGAATGGCTGTTTCAATCAACGGATGTTTGGGATTCAGAAATGGAGCTGCTTCTTTGACCGATATATTTCCTGTCGGATTATCAATGTGATACATGTTGCATAAGATCATCTGTAGCGGACTTCCCTTAGCACCGATGACCACATCTATGCCAGCTAAGTTTCTATCAAACTGACTTTTCATCTGGTGGTTGAGCAGAATAAGGAAATTGATCAAGCCAATGCCTAGTCCAAATAAGACCATGCTGAGCAACAAATTCAGTGGTTTGTTGATGATGTTTTTCCAACTCAGTTTCAGCAAATTCATGACAAGTGGATTTGATTTGGAAAATAATTCATCAAACGATTGTCGTGTGTGACAATGACTAATGTTGCTTTTACTTCTTTCGCCGTTTGTTCTAATAATTGCACGACTTCCTCACAGTTGACATCATCTAATGCAGAGGTGGGTTCGTCTGCTAAAATAACGGCAGGCTTATTGATCAATGCTCTGGCGATGACGACACGCTGCTTCTCTCCTTGACTCAAATGCTTAGGCGTTCGATTCGCCTTCTCTCCAATATTCAGACGATCCAATAAAGCTAAGGCTTGAGACTTATCAACTGGCTTGCCTGCAAATCTCTGAGCAATCAACAGGTTATCCAACACCGAAATAGCATTGACAAAATGAGCTTGCTGGAAGACAATGCCAATATGATCGCCACGAAATTTATCAAGCGCAGCACCATCTAAAGCAGAGATATTGGTGTTGTCGACGATGACCTTCCCCTTCTTAGAACCTAACAGCCCTCCAATTAAATGGAGGAATGTGGTTTTGCCAGTTCCAGATTGACCAAGCACCAAATGACTGGAATCAGATTCACAGTGAATATCGGGAAACTCAATCCACTCTTTATCATCGTAACTGTAAGCTAAATTCTCTGTTTGAAGCATAGTCAAGTAACAAAATTCAAATATAATAGTTTCTGGCAGTTTGGCTTGATTTGCCATATCATGTGAATGGAATCACCCAAACTTATTATCTTATACTCCCTAATCATTACATCAATTCGCTATGACTCGCAAAAGCTTTCTAAACAAAACAGGTATGATCGGAGCTTCATTCGTTTTATTTAATGCTTGCGATTTTAAATCTACAACAGAACGAGTAGGAGCGATTGAAGGAGTAAACATCAAAACACCTCGTACAGGCGAAGATATCTTTTCTTATATCAAAAGAGAAAAGGAAAACTTTGACCAGACCTTTTATAGACAAATCTTGGGTGCAGCTAATGAGTTTAAAGAAGGAGATCAAACGCTCAACATCAACGCTGACAGCCAAGACTCAAGGACGAATGCGCGTACCTTACTCACGGCAACCAAACTCAAAGATCTCAACGAATATGCTGTTTATGAAGATGACATCTATGAGTTGGTTACTAAAACAACCTTAGAAGATGCAGCAATTCTTGATTGGACATTAGGAGAGTTAAAAAGATTTGTGCTTCAAGAATCAGAGGCTGACATAAAGCAGATCATGCCTGCCCTCCATAGCGATGTCATTGCTTGTTTGATCAAACTCATGAGCAATGAAGAATTAATACAGATCGGTCAAACAATTTTTAATCCTTTGCCCAATAGTAAGATAGGAAGCAAGGGATATATGAGTGCGAGGGTGCAACCCAATTCTCCAACCGACAATCCTGAAGATATCATCTGGCAAGTATTTAATGCTTGGTCATATGGTGTTGGGGATCTCTTACTTGGCACGAACCCCGTGTCCAGCGAACCCGCTTCAGTTGCTAAGATAGAGGCTGCTTTATTTGACATCCTAAGCACATTTGGATTAGAAAAGACAATGCCTAATTGTGTATTGTCACATATCGATGTTCAAGCTAAAGTGGAGGAGATGGCTCCAGGTACGACGGGTATTTGGTTTCAAAGTTTAGCAGGTACAGTGGCCGCTAATCAGACATTTGATGTGACGATTGATAAGATGTTTGCTCATGCCGATAAGCGCGATGGCCAATATGGTTTGTATGCAGAGACGGGTCAAGGAGCAGACTTTACCAATGGTCACGGAGAGGGTTTTGATATGGTCATACACGAATCAAGAAAGTATGGATTTTTACGTGCGATCAAGCAGCACATGTCAAAAGGTAAATCATTTAATGAAACTCCATGGGTGATCGTCAATGATGTCGCTGGATTCATCGGTCCTGAGGTATTTCGAACTAAAGAGCAATTGGTTCGCTGTTGTCTTGAAGATACAGCCATGGGCAAATTGCATGGTCTGACGATTGGTCTTGATATCTGCTCGACCTTGCATATGGATGTCAACTTGGATGATCTTGATTGGTGTATCGAACAAGTCATGCCAGCTAATCCTGCCTATCTCATGGCACTGCCTACCAAGAACGATCCTATGCTCAGTTATCTGACGACTGCATTTAACAATCATGTCAAGATACGTGAGCAGTTCGATTATAAAGTGAATGATGACATGTGGGACTTTTTCAAAAAAATACAAATCATAGATAACAACGGTAAACCCACAACACACTTTGGTGATCCTACATGGGTATATTATCAATATCGCTTGGCGCAAAATGACACTCGAAGTCAAGAAGACATTTTAAAAGAAGGAAGAAACGCGATTGCCAATATCAAAAAAAGAGGAGTACCAATTGCTGAAGGTTTTGGAGACAATATCTGGGATCTACATCCTGATCTTGACAATGAAATTCATCGGCTCTACGAAGATGCCAAAGTAAGTTTGTGGACCGCCATGGACGCATCATTCGTGGCTACTATACCTGATGCCATTTCAATCATCACCCAATCGAAAGATCGCAAAGACTATGTCTATCATCCAGAATCTGGAGAACAATTAAGTGCTCCTTCTGTAAAAGCACTGCAAGCCCTTTCTGACAATTGGCAAGGCAACAGTCCCGATATTCAAATCATCATTTCTGATGGGCTCAATGCCAGAGCACTTATGGATGAAGGACATGCATTTCCCTTTTTACGAGACCTAAGAAGATCACTCGAAGCAAATAGCTACCGCGTCAGTAAGGAGAATATCGTCATCACTCACGGAAGAGTGCGCGCAGGATACCATGCTGGAGAGATTCTTTTTGGAAAAGGGGATACCAAGAGCTACAGTAACGCTCAAACAGTGAATAATAAAAAGGGAATCATCCACATCATTGGAGAACGGCCAGGATCTGGGCATCATAATTTTTCAGCTTACCTCACAGCAGCACCCATAAGTGTCTGGTATGAGCAAGGAGCAGCAGATCATGATATATCTCGTGTCGTTTCTGGTATATCAGATACAGCATTGTTTACTGATCGAGCGGTTGAAGAAACGGTCAATATACTGGGACAGCTTTTTGCTTGAGAAAGGAAAGA
>CALLFA010000072.1 GCA_937997635.1 uncultured Saprospiraceae bacterium
AACGTTGTTGAGATTAATGAAGCTGATGATGATACTGACCCGAATAATATGCCTCCAACTGATATAGACAGTTCGCCAGGAGATGGTTCACCAGTCTCAGAGGATGATACAGATGATGAGCCGATAACGCTAATTCCTTCGGTTTTTGATTTAGCCTTAGTTAAAACGCTTAATGCAGGCACAACTGGTCCATTTGCACCAGGAGATGTAGTTACTTTTGACATAGAAGTCTTTAATCAAGGAACAGCAGATGCATTTTCAATAGATGTCGTCGATTATATTCCAGCAGGCCTTATTCTCAATGATGTGAATTGGACAGTATCTGGAACAAATGCAACACTAGTCAATCCAATACCTTTTATTGCGGCTGGTTCGTCTATGATGTTGACAATTACGTTCCAGATTGATCCTGCATTTATGGGTACATCTATTGTCAACAATGCAGAAGTCGCTAGTGCTGATGACGATACTGATCCGACGAATACTCCACCAACAGATGCAGATAGTACACCTGGTGATAATTCGCAGCCTGGCGATTTTCCAGATAATGACGATCCAAATGAGACAGATGATGGCGATGATGAAGATCCGGAAGAAATAATTATTGGTCAAGTTTACGATTTGGCTCTATCGAAAGATATAGTCACTCCTGGTCCGTATACACCTGGACAAGATGTGACATTCTTAATCACGGTTTGTAATGAGGGAACATTAGATGCTGCCAACATTACGATCACAGATAATCTACCTATTGGCTTGACGCTAAGTACGGCAGATAATAATGGTTGGGTTGGTCCACTTACTGGTCCATTGACTAATATGATCGCTAGCTTGCCGGTAGGAACATGTTCGACTATTGAGATAGTCACGACGATTGACCCTGCATTTATGGGCACAAGCTTAGAAAATTTTGCTCAGATTACAGGAGATGACGGTGACGATATTGATAGTGATCCAAATGCGGTAGAAGGTACTGATGACGAAGATCCTGAAATAATACCAATCGGTCAAGTCTATGATTTAGCCCTTATAAAAGAAGAAGTATCTGCAGGCCCTTACATGCCTGGTGATAACGTCACATTTGCAATAATGGTTTGTAATCAAGGTACGCTTGATGCTTCAAACATTGAAATAACGGATAATATTCCGTCAGGACTATTACTCAGTGCAGATGACACAAATGGTTGGTCAGGACCTGCTTCAGGACCTGTGACAACAATCATTCCTTCAATTCTACCAGGTAGCTGTCAAACAGTAAATATTATTTTGACAGTAGATCCAGCATTTACAGGAACAAGCATTACCAATAATGCTGAAATTTCGGCAGATGATGGGGATGATATTGATAGTACACCTGGCGATAATTCACAACCAGATGATTTCGCTGATGATGACGATTTGGACGAAACAGATGGTGGAGATGATGAAGATCCAGAGACCATAGTTGTTAACAGCAATGTATTTGATCTAGCCTTGATTAAGACAGTAACGACACCTGGACCATTTACACCAGGTCAAGATGTGACATTCACGATCACCGTATTCAATCAAGGAACACTTGATGCTGTGGATATTGAAGTAACAGATGTTGTTCCAGCAGGCTTATCTTTAAGTGCAAATGATAATAACGGCTGGGTGACAGCAGGTGCTAGTAGCTACACGAATGTTATAGCAGGTACAATCCCTCCTGGTGGTTCAGCGAGTATAGATATAGTATTGACAATTGATGCTGATTTCTCTGGTAGTTCGCTTGTTAATAACGCTGAGATCTCTGGAGACAATGGTGATGATATTGACAGTACACCTGGAGATAATTCTCAACCGAATGATTTCCCAGATGATAATACCACAAATGAAACAGATGGCGGAGATGATCAAGATCCGGCACGTATAGAAATAGGGGATTGTCCAGCACTGGTTTGTAATGACAATCTTCAAATAAGCATAGGTCTTGAATGTTTTGTGGCATTGACCGCGGATCTTCTTTTAGAAGCACCAAGTGATTTTATAGATTACGAGATACGCGTATTTGATGAGGATGGAATTTTCATTGGTGACACCATAACAGGAGACCATACAGGTCAGATTCTGAGTTATAGAGTCATAAGTCCATGTGATGGCAACAGCTGTTGGGGAGAAATTAATTTTGAAGCAAACATACTGCCTCAGATTTTCTCAGATTGCCCATATATCCCTGGAGAAATGGCTATGAAGCAGGGTACATTCAGCTCTAGCTCAAACACAACATTAATAGAGATATGTAAAACAGATGATTGTCAACAGTCATTAATCATTGAGAGTTTGACTAATCTACAATATTCGCCAGGTGCTGACATTTGGGAATTATCAGGTGTCGATTGGGAAGTATTTAGTTCTGCTGGAATCTCTGTTCTTAGCGGAGAGCTTGGACCAGAAGGTGATAGTGATGTTGAAGACATCAGTTCTTTACCAAATGGTTGCTACACAGTGCAGTTAACTGGTATCATACCTGATGCAATGGGAGATTTTAAATTTTCTGTCAGTGTGCCAAGTTGCGAAGTTGGAGAAGCTTGCCAAGTGTGGTGTGGTGGTGGATTGCCTGATGGCTTTATCACACTACAAGAAGCAGAAGACCTAGTCAATAATGGCTGTGCAGCTCAAATCATAGGAGACATCATTGTAGATGAATCAGTTTCTGGAGACATCTGTAATCCTGATGGTTCCATAAGAGTAGTAACCTATACTGCAAAAATTGAGATGCATGGAGTTATTTCTACAGTCGTTTTGGCAAGTCAAGCATTTGCTGAAGAAAAGTTAGACATCACACCTGGTGTTGGCAATACGCAAATATTATTCCCTCGAAGCTTGGAAGTTGATTGCGACACAGACATCGAAATTGATACCTCTTTGGTATTTGGAAGTCCTGCTTACATTGAAGCATTGACTGGTAGTGGAGCTGCTGCATTCCCAAGTTTCTTCGATAAGCATGCAACACCAGTACCAGATACCATATTTGGTGAGACTACCGAACATGTTGTTAGAGTGCTAGATACCATTGATGTCATGACTCAGCAGTTGATTACCACCGAGGATGGCAATACCAGTCTTGAGTGGGTATTGATAAGAGTAGTTGATAAAATTACTGTTGATTCAATAGTCCCTGATACAATTATACCAGGTACATTTAGTCAACCTCTAGTTCCAATTAAAGACAGAATATGTAATCTATTGGTCACTTATGATGACTTAACATTTAGTGCATGCGCAGGTGGGGAGAAGATCGTCAGAGAATGGACAGTGATTGACTGGTGTGAATCCAACACAAGTTTGACAGGATTCCAGAATATTGAAATTTCGGATCAAACACCTCCAGTAGTCGGCACACCTGATGCAGTTATCGTGAGTACAGATCCATGGACATGCTCTGCTAAGGTTCAATTACCAGAGCTAGATATTGAAGATAATTGTTCAACAAACTTTAATACAGTTTGGACGACATCAGAAGGGCGAATTGTTGAGGATTATGCACTGGACTTATGGCCATCTGGAGATACCATTCATATAACAGCTAACGTAATAGATGAATGTGGAAATACTTCTCCAGTGATCATGCCTGTATTTGTTACGGATAATGTACCACCTGCTATGGTTTGTACGTCTACGTTGCAAGTTGCTCTTACCTATGATGCCAACGCAAATAGTTTGAATGGCGGAGTTGCACGAGTAGATGTATCAAGTTTTGATGGTGGTTCGAATGACTCGGGTTGTGGAGACGTTAAATTGCAGGTAGTTAGGTTGGACGATTGGAGCGATCCACTATTCGATTGTGCAGGTAATGTGGTTGGATTTAAACCTAACTCGTGTCAGGCTCAAACAAGTTCAGTCGATCTAGGTGCTCCAGAGTTTAAGAATGATTGCACATTTGATGGGTCTAATCTAGGGGAAATTACAATGCCTGGAGATTTTGTTAAATTCTGTTGTACTGATGCTGGCCAAATTGTACAAGTCGTTCTGATTGGTACAGATGAGAGTGGTAATACGAGCCACTGTATTGTCGATGTGCTTGTCGTTGATGGAACTAACCCGTCTATAGTCTGTGAGGATGTTGTTATCGATTGTGCTGGTGATCTTGAATTAGTCGAAGGTCCAAAAATGATTGGTGGCGCATGCGAAGGCGAACGTCAGTTTGAAATATTAAGCGAAGAAAATACTTCTGGTTCTGCATGTGGTGCAGGCACCATGATTCGAGAGTATTACATAGATAGAGATGGAAGTGGAGGTGTGAGTTCAGGTGATCCATACTGCCAACAAATCATTACAATTAAAGACGGAGCTGGATCTTTAAATCCATATACGATCAAATGGCCAAGACACCACGATGGTACTGTTTTAGAAGGCATTAATTTAGAATGCAACAGTGAAGGTGAAGTAGAGTTGTTTGAAGATGTCAGTGTTGCAATGGGTGATGTCGTCACATGCGTACCTGATGAAGATACTGGAGAAATACCGACATGGTGCGATACAGATTGTGGCTTAGTTGGTATTACAACAGATATAGATTCTGTATTTGTCTCAGATGCGTGTTTAAAAATCATCAAGAGATGGACTGTTGTTGATTGGTGTACATATGATCCTAACGGATCGGGTGTAGATGATGACAATGATTCAGGCCGTGATCAATTTGTGGCTGTAGAAGATTGGGCTCAAGGCGAATGCGCTGATTGTGATACAGGAGATGGTCCTGTACATGGTTCTCCAGTTTACTTTAGATATACACAGTTTGATGCAGACGGTTACTACACATTTGATCAGATCATTAAAGTAGTTGATGATTCTGCTCCTGAAATTGATGCTCCTGCTGACTATGTAGTAAATACATCAGGCGGAGCAACGACAAAAGATGATGTTACAGAATGTACAGGATCAGATGTTATTTCGGCATCTGCTCAAGATTTCTGTGGAGGTAATCTTTCAGGAAGTTCTAAATTGACATGGGTAATTGCTGTGATGAGAGGTGACGAAACGTTGGCAACTAAGACAGCTGTCGGAGCTTCAGCAACCATGAATTCTCAAGAAGGTAGCCCTGGTGATACACATGTCATCAGATGGAGAGTAACAGATGGATGTGGCAATACAGCTTCTGCTACGACTACAGTAACATTTGGTGATGAAACAAGCCCTGTGCCTTTCTGTGTTGCAGGATTGACGACTGCATATATGCAGGATAGCGGTTGTGTTGACGTGTGGTCAACAGAGTTTGACTTCGGTAGTTTTGATAACTGTACGGACGCAAGTGATTTAGCATTCTCCATAGTGGAGTCTGGTACTGCTCCAATAGCTCCAGGCCAACCTGGTTTTGATGAGCAGTCTTCAATAAGACTCTGCTGTAGCGACCTGTCAAACTTCGTCGAGTTAGACATTTGGGTTTGGGATGTTTCTGGAAATGGAGATTTCTGTACAGTAGGTATTGTCATAGAAGATAATGGAAATGTTTGTCCTGAAGAAGGTTCTGACGAAGGAATGGATGAAGGTATGGACGAAGGAGAAGAAACACCTAATACAGGAATGACAGCAATGATTTCAGGTCAGATCACAACTGAACAAGGCGATCTGGTTGATCAAACGACCATGACGATCAGCAGCATTTTAGCTGAGTATCCTCAAACAACTATCAATGGTGACGATGGAATTTACGCATTTGCGAATAATCCATTAGACTTTGATTACAGCATCACTGCAGAAAGAGATGGAGATGATGCAAATGGTGTGAGCACGCTTGATATGGTGTTGATCACAAGACACATTCTTGGATTGAGCCCACTTGATAGTCCTTACAAAATTATCGCAGCTGATGTCAACAATAACCAAAGTGTCAGTACTGTGGATCTTGTTGGATTGAAATCTTTAATATTAGGATTGACAAATGATTTAGCTAATAATACAAGTTGGAGATTTGTTGATAGTGAATTGCAATTTTTCGATGATCAAAACCCTTGGCCGTTCGTCGAGCAGCAAATGGTCTTTGATTTAGCTGAAAATATGATGAATGAAGATTTCATAGCAGTTAAGATCGGAGATGTCAACGGTGATGCGCAACCTAATGCCTTAACTAGTGCGGAAACACGAACTTCAGGAATGCTGTCTCTGAATGTTGATGAAGCCAGATTAGATAGGGGAGAAGAAGTGAAAATTGACATTACTTCTGATAATTTCAATAGCTATTATGGATTCCAATTTACATTGGCACACCAAGGTTTAGAGTTCAAAGCTATTGAAGCTGGACGTCTGGATGTTGATGCCAATAGTCTTGGAATTTTCGATGATCAATTGACGATGACTTGGTTTAGTGGAAATCCAGTAGATGCTGATGAGACATTGTTCTCCTTAGTGTTCACTGCAACACAAAGTGTAGCATTAAGTGATGCTTTAGCATTGAATTCTTCTATAACTAAAACGGAAGCTTACAGAGGTTCTGGTTTCGATTCATATGACATTGAGTTGACATTCGGTGATGAAGGATTAGCTTCTGATCAATTTGAGTTGTTCCAGAACAATCCTAACCCATTTGAAGAATCCACAAAAATTGGTTTCAATGTACCTACTGCAGGAATTGTAAATCTGATAGTTTATGATTTAACTGGTAAAGTTCTGAAACAAGTTGAAGGAAATTATGCGAAAGGGTATAATGAGATTAGCGTTCACAAAACTGAATTGAACACCACTGGAGTATTCTACTACCGATTAGATAGTGGTTCGTTCTCAGCGACTAGAAAGATGATCCTGATGGATTAGATAATATAATTAGTATACTGAAACAAAGGGCCATTGATTTAATCGATGGCCTTTTTTTTATGTGTTGATTGTTTGATGTGTTGAATTGCTTATGAGGTCCACCTTGTTTGTCTCCATTTTTCTTGTTCTTCTGATGTCAGAAACGACCATGCTAGAATTCGACTAGTTTTATTACTGGTGCCCATCGGAATTATTTGGGCTTCATATGCAGCTACATCGTCTATCACTCTATTGAGTCCTTTCAAATGTTGTTTCTTAGATATCAGTGCCGTAAACCAGAAGCAGTTTTTTGAAAATTGCTGACTCTCCTTAATCATGTTTTGCACAAATGTATATTCACCACCTTCATACACAAGTTCGTTACCGTTGCCAGCAAAGTTGCGTTTTGGATTTGCTGGGTTTTTGCCAGAGAGATTTCTGATTTTTCTTCGAGTTCCTTTTTCAGCATCTTCAATGGATGAATGAAAAGGAGGATTGCAGATCACCACATCAATCTTATCTTCTTTCGAAAGAATGTTATGAAAAAAGTGTTCTGAATTCGTTTGAAGTTGACATTCAATGTTGTTTTTGAGAGAGGTATTGGCGTTTATAATTTTATTTGCTGAAGCAATAGAGTTAGGATCAATATCAGAACCTATAAATTTCCACTGATATTCTGTAACACCAATAATTGGATAAATGCAGCTTGCACCGACACCGATATCCAAGCACTTAATTTTATCTCCATTAGGGATTTCACCCAAATTTTTTCCGGCCAATAAATCAGCAACATGATGAATGTAATCTGCTCTTCCTGGTATAGGTGGACATAAGTTTTCATCAGGAAAGTCCCAGTTTTTTATGTCATAATAATAGTTGAGAATAGCTTTGTTCAGCAGCTTGACGGCTTTCGGCTTAGAGAAATTTATCGAATGCTGACCCTTTTTATTGGGCACGATAAAGTTTTTCAATTCTGGCGTTGCTGTTACTAAGGCCTCTAGGTCATATCGTTCTCTGTTTCTGTTTCTGGGGTGTAAATTTGATTTTTCTTGTTTACTTTTATTTTTTTTCATATTCATTTTTAAGCTAGAAGCTTATGGCTCTTTAACTATTTAAATCTAAGAGCCCTTGTGGTAAATCCAGCTCCAATGTTTTATTCTCCTGATCAATATTTACAATAAAACCTTCATGTAGAGGGATCATTATTTCCTGGTCTCCTTGCTGGACTATTGCCATCAATTGGTGCGGGAATTCTTGTATGTCTTTTACTATACCAATCTGCTCTTTGTCATTAAGTACCATATAGCCCGTTAAGAAATACAGTTCTGCCTCAGAGTTTATATTGACTTTAGATCTTTCTAGATATACGAGTTTGCCATTAAATTGTTGAGCCTCCTCCTTTGAGTTGATGTCTTCTAGTTTTACTAAAATATAATCATTGTGAATCTTAAGTTGAGTAATCCCAAAGGGAATATGCATGGACTCGATATCCAAAAACAGAAATTTGATATCAGCTAATGAGCTAGATACAGCTTCATCTATGGCAACTTTAAGGTGTCCTTCAAAACCATGAGTCTTTATGATAAAGCCGACTTTTATTAAATCGAGAGTATTCACTACAAGCTTTTTAAGATGATTCCACCACCGACGACATCATCTCCTTCATAAAATACTGCTGATTGACCAGGTGCAACCCCTCTTACGTTGGCGTGAAATTCTACGTTCAGCATACCATTGTTTTCTGTTAAAGTGGATAATGCTCCCTTATCTTGATATCTGACTTTTGTCACGAGTTCCAATTGCTCAGGAAGTGACGCGTATTTTTGGATGTTCTGCTTGTAAACTGTCATTCCATTCTTCAATAAGTCATCAACATCACCTAACACAACGGTATTTGTCTCAGCGACAATATCCGTCACATACATCGGTTTGCCAAAGGCTGTGCCGAGTCCTCTACGCTGACCAATCGTGAAGAAAGGGTAACCGTGATGCTCACCAAGTACATTGCCTTTCACATCCATGAACGTTCCTCCAGCCACTTGGGCTTCCAGTTCTGGATTTCTGTGCTTTAAAAACTCGCGGTAGTCGTTATTTGGCACAAAGCAAATCTCATAACTCTCAGCCTTCTTGGCCAAATTAGTATACCCTGCATCGTGCGCCATTTGTCTGACCTCAGGTTTTGTCAACGGACCTAGCGGAAATTTACTTCTCGCAATACAATCTTGAGGAAGACCCCATAAGACATACGATTGGTCCTTATTCAGATCAACAGCTTTTTTAACAAAGTACCTGTCATTCTCAAAAGCAGTTTTTGCATAATGGCCAGTGGCGATAAATTCGCAATCCATAGCATCAGCTCTTTTAAGTAAGGCAGACCATTTGATATGGGTGTTGCATAGTACACAAGGGTTGGGCGTTCTGCCAGCGATATATTCGTTTACAAAGTCATCGATGACATAGTCTCCAAATTCATCTCTTATATCAATGATAAAGTGATGAAAACCATAATCAACAGCCATTTGTCTGGCATCATTAATTGAATCGAGGCTGCAACAACCTGTCTCTTTCCCAGAAGAGCCAGAACTTGCATAATCCCACGTTTTCATCGTGATACCAATGACTTCATAGCCCTGTTCATGCAACATCATAGCAGTGACAGTACTGTCTATACCGCCGCTCATTGCTACCAAAATCTTACCTAGTTTACTCATCTGCTGTGTTATCTGAGAAATTATGCCCTAATTCGAATTTTTATGAAAATATTACTGTTATTTTGGACGTATTAAGACTTATATAACGAACCTTTGCGTCAATGCAATCGTCTACAAAAGTATAAGATTTGTCCAATAAAATTATATCTAGATGAAACATCAGTTTTTAAATAGAGTTTCTCAGTGTTTGATTCTCTTTTTAGTCCTCACCTTTATCATTGCTTGTGCACGAAATCCAGTAACAGGCAAAAGAGAAATCATGCTTGTGTCAGAAGCCCAAGAGCAACAAATGGGGATTCAATCAGATCCAAGTATTATTGCCAGTTTTGGTCTCTATGATGATGAAGAGATGCAAGCCTTCATCAATGAGAAAGGTAAAGAGATGGGAGCGATCAGTCACCGTCCTGATTTAGAATATAACTTCCGTGTCCTAGACTCTCCTGTCGTCAATGCATTCGCAGTTCCAGGAGGTTTCGTTTATTTTACGAGAGGTATTTTGGCACATTTTAGTAACGAAGCTGAATTTGCTGGTGTTTTAGGCCACGAGATCGGTCACATAACAGCTCGTCATTCTGCATCTCAGTTAAGTAAGCAACAATTATATGGTGGCTTGTTTACCATTGGCTTGATTGTATCTGAAGAATTTAGACAGTTTGGCGAAGCAGCTTCACAAGGGTTAGGCGCTCTTTTCTTAAAATTTGGAAGAGATGATGAAAGCCAGTCGGATGAATTGGGTGTTGATTATTCTACGCAAGTGGGTTATGATGCGCACGAGATGGCAAATTTCTTTGCAGTACTTGGTAATCTTCAAGCAGCTGCTGGCGTAAATATCCCTGAATGGCAGTCGACTCACCCTGATCCCGCAAACAGGTTTGAAAATGTACATGCCCTTGCCGATAAATATCAAACTGGTCTGGACAGAAGTTCTTTAAAGGTCAATCGAGATGAGTATTTGGCTTTGATTGATGGAATGGTTTATGGAGAAGATCCAAGACAAGGATTTGTAGAAAACAATAACTTTTATCACCCTGAGCTGAAATTTCAGTTTCCAGTGCCAGCAAATTGGCAATTGCAAAATACACCTCAAGCTGTCCAAATGGCAGAAAGTAACGGTGAAGCAATTATGATCATGCGTTTATCAAATGCAGAATCATTGCAAGCAGCAGCAAGTGCAGCTGTCGAAGAGTTTCAGTTTACTGTCGTAGAGAATGCGAATGTGAATGTCAATGGTAATAATGCTATCGCAATGATTTCTGACATTGTCCAACAACAAGGTCAAGCACAAACACAACAGCAACAGCAAGCTCCTTCTTTGAGAGTGTTGTCATACTTCATACAGTACAATGGCTTGATCTATCAATTGCATGGGGTTGCAGAAGTAGCTAATTTCAACAAGCACTACAACACCTTTGCGAATACAATGACAAATTTTAGATCTCTTCACGATGCGAATAAAATCAATCGTGTTCCTGAGAGAATTAAAATTACAACAGTGAATAGCCCGATGACAATGAGCCAAGCATTACAAAGAGCCAATACTCCTTCAGATGAGTATGAGTCGCTTTCGATCTTGAATCACATTGCATTGGATGCACAACTGCCAGCAGGGACGAAGATTAAGACGTTGACAACAACAGCCCCTTCACGTATACTGGGGAAATAACTCTTAGGTATATCACCTATAAAAGAATTAAAAAGTCCATTCACTCTATATCGTGAATGGACTTTTTTAATCTCCAAAGTAAAGACTTCTTATTCTTGGTGTCTAGTTTGATGGAGGGACGACCTTAAAACCGCTTGCTTCATAAATATTAAGCATATCGACATAGTTGATACTTGTCTTGATTTTGCCGTTTTCCCATAAGACGGCAATATGCATCGGATACTCGAGTGTTGCACCTGAGGTATTACCTGTTTGACTGATTACACACCAGATAGCGGTCCATTCCCCCTCATTAAACGTATCTACGGCCTTTATGGGCAACATGGCGACATTAGAGAGCACAGTCTTAGAATAATTATCTCTCACCAATTCCATTTGGCTCCTATACTCACTTTTTGTCATTTCACTTGCTGCTCCTAGCAGCCCATAGATTTTAGCGTCTTCTGCAAAATAACTGAGTTGTTTTTCAACATCACCAGTTTTAAATGCTTCTAAGATCTCTTGTGTTTTAGCCATTATGTCTGGTCCGTTTTCAAATTCAATGGTAGCCGTTTGTGCACTTGTGCACACTTGCATACTGATGAATAAGCTCAAGACTAAAAGAAGTTGTTGTAATTGTTTCATGTTTGTTTGTTTAATATGTTGAATTAAAATAGTTTCTATAGTGTAAGACTGTGTGTACTTTGTTACCATACACATATAGTGCGCGACCAATCTACGTGATACAAGTAGTACGTGACGAAGGAAGTGGTTGTTAGTTCCCATTGAGATAGGATACTATTGTACTCTTGTACTTAATAAACGTAAAGTTAGTCGTAAACAAACAGCCATACAATCCCTAAAACGGGGGATATTAGGAAGAAAATTACTTAGACATTTCACCATAAAATCATGAAACTCTGCTTATCAATGTGCTTCAAATAAAAGCCCCCGTCTGACACTATACAGACAGGGACATTATAGTATTATATTTTAAGGACTGCCTTCTGCAGGTAAACTAAGCTCTACCTGCCTGTCTGCCTGCCGGCAGGTTAAAATTTAAAACAACATCCCCGCCACAGCACCAGTTAACAAAGTCGCAATTGTACCTCCAATGAGTGATTTGACGCCAAACTCAGTTAGGGTCTTTCTTTGACCAGGAGCCAGACCTCCAATACCACCAATTTGTATCCCTATAGAAGCAAAGTTTGCAAATCCACACAGCGCATAGGTGGCTATAATTGTAGATTTTTCAGAGAGCAGTCCAGCTGCAATGTGATTTTTCAAAGAGAAATAAGCAACGAATTCATTCAATATCGTTTTTTCTCCTAATGTTTGCCCGATGAGCATAATGTCCTTTGCATCTACACCTATTAGCCATGCGATAGGGGCAAATATAAAGCCTAGAAGATACTGTAGCGATAAGCCTTCAAAAGCACCATTTGATTGACTTGATACAAAATCATTCAGTTGTGTAAAGTCACCTACCCAGAATAAGAACTTATTGCTTAAATAAATAAAAGCCATGAATGCCAATAGCATTGCACCTACATTAACTGCAAGTCTCACTCCATCGGTTGTCCCTCTAGACAATGCGTCTAAAAAATTAGAGCCGGCTTCTTGTCTTGGTATCTTAATATTTGTATCTATTTTATCGGGTTCTGTTTCTGGGAATAAAATTTTTGCTGTAACAATGGCAGCTGGTGCTGAGATGATTGATGCAGTTAATAAATGTAAGCCAAATTTCTGCTGTGCGACTGGATCTGTGCCTCCTAACATTGCCAGATATGCACCAAAGACACCACCTGCAATTGTTGCCATACCTCCTGTCATCAAGCACATAATTTCTGATTTGGTCATTTTCTCTAAATATGGCTTTACCACAAGTGGGGCCTCTGTCTGGCCAATAAACACATTTGCAGCAACTGCTAAACTTTCTGCGCCACTTAAACGCATGGTGCGTGTCATCACCCATGCAAATGCATAAACGACTCTCTGTAAAATACCGTAGTAATACAGCAAGGATGACAGCGCTGAAAAGAATACGATCGTCGGCAATACGGAGAATGCAAACCCATAAGCACCACCTTGAGTAGCTAGGTCTCCAAATAAGAATTGAGAAGCTTCGATCGTGCTGTTAATCATAACGACAAATCCATCAACGATGCCCCCAAATATGTTTCTTACGAACGGTACTTTCAACATAAGAATTGCCAATAGAATCTGTAGAACAATTCCCGACGCAACTAATTTCCAGTCTATTGATTTTTTATTGGTACTAAATAAAAAGCATATTCCAATCATGGATACAATTCCAATAACACCTCTAATCACATTTTCTAATAATTCCAAAATATAGATTTATATTACTGCTGAAAGTATGTCTTTTCATAGAATAAAAGAATTGTTATTGAATATTTATGAGTATAGTTAAATATGTTATTGGGATATCTGGAGGAAGTGGTTCTGGTAAAACGTCAATTGTACAGGAAATACGTAAATTATTTACCGAACAAGAACTCTGCATTGTGTCTCAAGACAATTATTACATTCCTAGAGACGAGCAAGCAGTAGATGAAAATGGAGTCAGTAATTTTGATCTGCCAACATCGATTAATCTAGATGCCTTTACTCAAGATATACAACAATTGAAGAATGGCAATGCAGTGTCTTTGAAAGAGTATGTGTTTAATAATGAACTTAAGCAAGCAAGAACATTAGTGTACAATCCTGCACCAGTGATTATGGTTGAAGGACTATTTGTGTACCATGCGAAAGAAATGCGTGACCTGCTTGACTACAAATTTTTTGTTGATGCTCCAGAAGATACCAAACTGATCAGAAGAATCAGGCGAGATCGTGTAGAACGAAATTATCCATTGGAAGATGTGCTCTATAGATTTGAAAACCACGTCACCCCTAGTTATGTAAAGTATATCTCTCCTTACAAAAGTATTTGCGATATGATCATTAACAACAGACATTCTTACCATAAAGGAGTTGATATTGTATCTAGTTTTATAAAGTCCAAACTGATTGATTGAAAGTTATATTCAGTCGTAAAGGAATTGATTCGGCATATGGAAAAGGTGTATCTCCCATTTTTCCAAATGGCGATATGTTGTCATTGCCGATACCAGTGAAGGGTAAGGAAAAAGGCATCCATTATTCAAGGATATCTTACAGAGGGGAATCCCTTCAACGTACTAAAAAGCAATTGGGTGTGTTGACAGAATCCAATCATTGTCATTGTGACCCATACATTAATCTAATGATTCAGATTGAAGGACAGTCCTGGTGTCCTTCGTTTGGCACCCACGGAGCTGCTGCAAGTCATCTGTTAAATGAAGGTGTTGCAATAGGAGACTTGTTTTTATTTTTTGGCACCTTCAGAAACGTAATAAAAGGCAGCGCAGGTACATGGTCTTATGATATGGGATTCCAAGCTGTACATGTGTTATTTGGCTATTTATTTGTCAAGGAGATATTGCACCTCAATATTATTGCTGATCAGATGAAAGCCAAACAAAAAGGATTGAACAAACATCCACATATTCAAAATGCATATTCGATAAATAACTTGCTCTTTATAAGTGATGTAGACTCTTCAGGACCATTTAAGTTTCACAACGAATTGATTCTGTCCAATGATCCTAGAAAAAAATCAGTGTGGCGTGTTCCAAACTTTTTTGGAGATTGTGCCATAAGCAGACATAGAAATACAAATAGATTTCAAAAGGCTAATGAGTATTTGCTTTGGAAGACGGTTTCTATTGGTCAAGAATTTGTTTGCCAAGAAAATGATGACGTCAATGGATGGGCTAAAAACTTAATAGGCAAACATGGAATATAATTGTACGATACCCACGAAAATAAATTCTAAAAAAGCAATAATCCTAGTTCATGCTGTTTGGCAATTTTTATTTGCTGGTTTGTACATGATGTTTTCTAACCCTAAATAATTTCAGGAAAGTCATCTTCCAAATCTTGACTGTGCGATTTAACAGCTTCCAGCTTAGCAGCTTTCATGTGTTGGAATACATTGTCCACGCGCATTAAAAATAAGTCATTAACCATTGCAGTAACATCTGAATAGTGATCTGCCACACCGTCAGCAAATTTATACAGTTGCTGTAAATCGCCATCTTCAATTTGCAAAGACAAACGCCGATTCATTTCGAATACAGTTATTTTATAATGTTGATGTGGGATGTCTCCAACTATTCTCATAACTCTCTTTTTTGAATGCTATCTGAAAGTAATCTGTATATTTTTTTCTTATCCTTATCGTTTGTCAACAACGACAAGTGCTTTTTTATAGTGCTCATGTCTTTCCTTATTGCTGGTCCAGTCTGTACTTGTTTGGGTTCCTGACCAATGGCTTTATGGGGTGTCTCTAGTAGGATAGGGTAGAGGAGCTTAAAATCAAGTTGGTGTTCTTCACATATTTCGTATGCCAATTGAAACATGTGATTTGAAAAGTTGTTTGCAAACACTGCTGCAAGATGCAAAGCTAATTTTTGCTTTTCATGTATGCTGTGCGTGATCTTCGTTATTTTCGAAAATAAAGACAACACTTTCTTTTCTGTTTTCTTATCTGTGGCACCTATGCAAATGGGAACATGGGTAAAATCAATTTTCTTGTTTTTTGAAATGCTTTGTGGCGGCCAAGCGAAAGCCGCATGTTTAAACGAATGGCTAAGTGCAGTGATGTCTGTTGCACCTGACGTATGAATAATGATTGATTCTTTAGCTACAAATTTCGACAATTCTTTTGTTAGTGCTTCTATCTTTCCATCAGGCACTGCAAGGATATAGAAATCAGAATCTGCATGTATTTTTTTAAATGAAGTCGTTGCTGTAGCGTTTACTTTGATTGCCAGTTTTTTTGCTGAAGCCAATCGTCGACTTAGTATGGTATTGATTTCACACCCAACAGCAAACAAGGCTTCAGCATAGTGAGTTGCTATGTTGCCAGCACCAATAAATGAAACAGAACACATCAGGCTTTCTGTTTGAGGCGAACAAACATGCTCAATAGTAATCCTAACAGTGACATACATGTACCAAGCCATACAAGATTCATAGCTGGGAATACGATAGACTCAATAACGATCAAATCGGATCTAGGTACATTATCAGCCACTCGTAACTTTACACTAGATAAATTACGCGCTTCTTCTGCAATAGCAAAAGTCATCACTTCTGTTGCTGGATCTATTTTATTAAACCTCAGATGTACGCCTAATTCTGGAATGTAATCTTTAATGCTAAATTGTTTGTTGTCTCTTATGATATATAAAGGCGTCGATAAGACATTGGAAAATCCAGGTTTGCTGACAGTCAGTTGTGCAGCTATTGCTATATCAGATTCGCTAGGTGTGTATCGCGGATGACTTGGCTCTTTATCAAAGCCCATGAGGGAGACATTTACATCATTAACAGCAAATGAGCCACCTTGCTTTATCTCAAATTCTTTATAATCTAATTTATCCTCCTGTGTAAATATTTGAGAGAACACACTCTCGTCCAGTCTCGCTCTAATGCGCAATGGATCAATCGTCTCTGGATACTGATAGACCAATCCATCTTTTAATACCAACGCAGGAGTCGCTCTATACGTATCTTGTAGACGATTGTGCCTAAATTCTAATACTGCACCTACTGCCAGGTCCACACTATCCAAATCAATGTTTTCATGTACTGGCTCAAATGTGTAAGAAACGAATTGTCCAGTGATCGTGTCCATTCGAGATCCTTTATTCGTCCTTACTTTGCGAGTGATTTGGAATGTGTCTCCAAGTTTGCTATCGTAAGGCTTGAAATTTAATGTGTCCTCCATGACTTGAAGACTGTCTATGTATCTCAAGTGCAATGGATAGCCTGTGATGCTTGTGAATATATCTTTGTTCCAATAGTGTTTGGTGTCAGGATTAAAGGCCTCCATCTTAGTGAACTTCGTATCGTATATGGCACTTGGAGTTAGGTTGAACTCTTCTAAGACAGCATTTTCTTCATCTACTTTTTTAAAGTTGATGTCAAAGTATTTCATGTTGCCGCTGAGGCTGTCTCCTGTAAACTCAATCCAATACGAGTTTACTGGATAAGGGCTGTTTTCAAAAAGTTGAAGGTTCGTTGCTAATTGCTCTGACATAAGAACACCACGTTGACCAAAAGGGTCAGATGTGAGGTATGTTTTATTAAGTCCAGACCACAACACGCCAAATATGAGTATGCCAAAACCGAGATGCGAGATTACAGATGCTCCTGCTTTTAGGTTGCCTTTGAGGAATGTAATGAGATAGTCGAGATTAGTGATCACCGCATAGAGACCAGAAAAAATAAGTATGTGATGCTGCCAGTGGGCATTGTTCAGTTGTTTGTATAACAGAAAAGAACCAATGAGAGAGACCACAAATGCAATACCAGTATGTGTAAAGAATTTTTTCTTAAAGCTGTCCCAATTTCTAGCACCGTATCTCATATACTGACTGGTCCCAGATAACATGCCAACGATTACAGCGATCCACAATTGGTACTTATTGTAATGCTCTATTGGATCTTGAATGACTTTACCGACATAACCTGGTTCGATAAAATAGTCATAAAGCAAATTGTATACAGGAAGTGATGTCGATGTAATGATCAATGCTGCAGAAAAGAATAGTACAATTGAGCCAATCAACATCCAAAATTCCTTTGATTTGATGGACTCTTCTTTTTCTTTAACTGGAATGCTTTTTCTCCTAAAGAGATATAAAAACAAACCAAGGAAGAAGAAGAATCCGACAAAAGCAACCAATTGCCACTCTAAACCCATCTGTGTAAATGAATGGGCAGAGGTGTCTCCCAAAACGCCACTTCTCGTCAAGAAGGTGGAATATATAATTAGCACGAAAGTGAGCAAGTAAAATAAGTAAGTGGTCCTAATGGAGTAACCAGTATTTAAAGCAACAAGGTTCGTATGTATGCCTGCTACTAAAATAATCCAAGGCACGAAAGATGCATTTTCTACAGGATCCCATGCCCAATAGCCACCGAATCCTAAAGCTTCATATGCCCATGCTGCTCCCATCAAGATGCCTGTACCTAAAAAGAATGCTGAGAATAAAGACCATCTAAGCGCAGGTCTCAACCAGCCTTTGTGGTCTTTGGTAAGTAAGCCGCCAAGTGCAAATCCAAATGGAATAGCTGTTGATGCGAAACCGAGAAATAACACTGGTGGATGAATAGTCATCCAATAGTTTTGTAACAATGGGTTCAAGCCAGTCCCTTCAATCAAGGATAAGTAATCTGCACTCCTGAAAATAGGCGCATCAATCATGTCTCTTAAAAGAACGGTAGGATTACTTCCGATTTTATACTCTTCACCAAAAAATGGAATGTGTATGCCCAGTAACATGCTGGCTAAAAATGCTTGGATAAGAGCCAAGCCCAAGACGACAGACGCTGACCACCTATCTGTTTTTCTTAGAAAGACAAATCCCAAGATGACATGCCAAAACATCCACAACATAAAACTCCCTTCTTGACCTTCCCAAAAGGCGGAGAATATGTACCGCATGGGCAAATCGTCAGAGACATGTCCATGCACGTAATTGTACTCGTACATGGCGTTTACCATGATGTAAAAAATGATAGCGATTAACGATAGAGTTGCTATGCCATGAATGTAATATCCAATTCGACCAATTTGAAACCAACTGTTGTCTTCACCCTTAGTCAGATATTTATAAAACGATGTTGCTGAAAATAGTGCACCGACAAAGGACAACATTACGCAGATGTGACCTAGGAATCCTGGCCACAGTGTTTCACCAATATATTGTATGCTTATCAATTATCCTTGGTTCCTAAGATTGATTTCTTCGTCTTTGTATTTGGACGGGCATTTCATTAGTAGCTCGTCTGCTACGAAAACGCCTTGTTTCATATTGCCTGTCACCACCACTTGTTCTGAACGCTCAAAATCTTGAGGCTTTGGTTTGTTCACCATGACTTTTGAATTGTTTCCATTTGCGTCAGTCATGAAAAAGCTAAAGACATTAGCATCTGCTTCTGGATCGTAAGATACCTCTTTGTCTTTCATCAATTCACCTGCGATTTTCATACGCTTACCCGATTGTGAGGCAATATCGAATGTGCCATACGTACTCATATCGCTAGAAGCAGAAACGAGCAAACCAATGCCGACCAGTACTACAAGAAGGTTTATGATGTATATTTTTTTCATTTTAGTGATTATTACTTATATATAATGACAAACAAGCCCTAAATGTTGCCGCAAAAATACTGCTTTATTCTGCTATTACCTATATGTCAAAACATTCTTTACATTCGTTCTAAATAAGCATGGAAACACTCAAACTAGTTGCAAGTCTCAAAAATGTCAGCATCAATCAAAATGATGCTACAATTCTTAATGATATCAACTTTTCTATAGCTGAAGCAGAATTGTGTTATCTCGTAGGAAGGACTGGATCTGGTAAATCAACTCTACTTAAAATGCTGTATGGCGAACTAGAGCCAGAGTCTGGATTCGTAGAGATTGCTGATACAAAACTCAATCAGCTGGATGAATCAAACATCCACCTGTATAGACGAAAACTGGGCATGGTGTTTCAAGATTTTCAGCTGTTTCCAGAATGGTCGATCTATGAAAATTTAGCTTTTGTCCTGAAAGCAACGGAATGGAAGGATGATTCAGCGATCAAACACAGAATAGAAACTGTCTTAGCAGCTGTTAAGTTGGACTACGATTCTTCAAAAATTTGCGCAACTCTCTCTGGAGGAGAACAACAACGTCTTGCCATTGCAAGGGCTATCCTCAACCAACCTGCACTCTTAATTGCAGACGAACCTACAGGTAATTTGGATCCAGAATCATCCAGTGAAATCATCGAACTCATCAGAGACTTGACCATGGCATTCAACATGGCTTCTATTGTGGCAACCCATGATTATAGTTTGATAGAACGATACCCAGCGAGGTTGCTGACCTGCGAAAATGGGACAATTAGGTAGTGGTCGCGTTGCTGTAGGCGTCCCGCCTCCAAGGTATCATGACAAAACCCTTTGAAAAGATTATTTCTTTCTGAAGATTATTTCCTCCAAGGGGTCATGACCCATTGGAATTAAGGCTCTTTGGATTTGAAGACATCATGATAAAACCCTCTGAAAAGATTATATCGTTCCGAAGATTTATCTCCTCCAAGGGGTCATGACCCCTTGGAATTGAGGCTCTTTGGATTTGAAGGCATCATGATAAAACACTCTGAAAAGATTATATCGTTCCGAAGATTTATTTCCTCCAAGGGGTCATGACCCCCTTGGAATTGAAGGCATCTAGGAATTGAAGGCATCATGAGAAAACCCTCTGAAAAGATTATATCTTTCCGAAGGTTTAATCCCTCCAATGGGTCATGACCCATTGGAATTAAGGCTCTTTGGATTTGAAGCCGTCATGATAAAACCCTCTGAAAAGATTATATCGTTCCGAAGATTTATCTCCTCCAAGGGGTCATGACCCAATGTCATTTAGTTAAGGATTATATTACGAAATAATTGCATATCTTAATGGTTGATATAGAGCCAATTAATCATCAAAATTTTGGTTTATGTCATCCTATCGTCTCAATTTTTTTCGTGCCCTAGAAAATGAATTGTCTGTAGACAGTTTCATTGATGAGTCTAAATATGGTAACCACTCATCATTTAGCAGAAACAGGTTTTTCAGTTTAAGGAAAATAATTGTATTTATTATGGTTTTAAAAACATCTTATCAGAGAGAAATTAATTCATTTTGTAAAAAGATACTAGGAGGAGAATATAATATTAGGGAAGTCACATCTGGAGCTATTAGTCAAGCAAGAGCTAAACTTAACCCATGGGCTTTTCAAAGATTGAATGAAGTTGGGGTTGAATCATTTTATAAAGAAGCACCTTATCTTAAATGGAACGGATTTAGATTATTAGCAGTAGATGGCAGTTCATTGAGTCTTCCAAATACTAAAAGTGTAATTGAAGAATTTGGAACTGTATTTTGTCCATCCAGTAATGTTTCACAGCGGAGCATGGCTAGATGTTCTATTGTTTATGACGTATTAAACTGTTTAACAATAGATGCACAATTAGGTAAATGTACCACCAGTGAAAAGGCTCTATTAGAAAAGTCATTAGATAAATTAAAACAAGGAGATTTACTCCTGGGAGATCGGGGATATGGCTATAATATTATACTTCACTGGCTAAAAGAGAGGAAAATAGAATTTTGTATAAGGCTAAAAGCTAGTCATAGAAAGGAAGTAAAGAAATTTACTTTGTCCAAAGAACGAGATAAAATAGTAGAATTTAAATACACTAATAAACTATCAAAAGAGCTTGGTATACAGCCTGGCAAAACAATAACAGTACGATTGATTAAGGTGCTTTTAGAAAATGGGAAAATAGAAATTCTTTGTACCTCTCTATTGGATAAAGTAAAGTATCCAACAAAAGAGTTTAAAGATCTGTATTATAAAAGATGGGCTGTAGAGGAAGCTTATAAACTATTAAAAATCAGAGCAGAATTAGAATCGTTTTCGGGCAGAACAGCACGATCTATTTACCAAGACTTTCATGCAAAAATATTATTGATGACCATTTGTGCAGCACTAACGTTTCCAATCGAAGAAAAAGTTAGGCAAGAATATGCAGCCGCAAAAACTGGCAACCTCTACGATCAAAAAATTAATAAAACAGATGCTTTGGCAGAGACTCAAAATAATCTAATTAAACTTCTTATTAAGAAAATCTATAAAGCTACAATAGACAGTTTTGATCTGATTATTGAAAAGTCAAGGTCTGTCATAAGACCTAATCGAAAGGAAACAAGAAATCATATTTTTAAGAAACGAAAATCCTATAATTTTAAAAGATTATGAGCTTAACTAAACGACATTGGGTCATGACCCCTTGGAATAATACCACCTTTAAATAATTTTTAATACCACTCTTAAATAATTTCCTTATTAAGCTTGAAGTGTCTTATGAGCTGCATCCAAAATTTCCCTCACCCTTTGTCCGTTAGCTGCTTGCGCATACACCCTTAACACTGGTTCAGTACCTGAAGGTCTCACCATGACCCATTCATCATCAGCGAGATTGAATTTATAGCCATCGATTGTCTCTGTGGATAACACGGTTTGATCTCCTATACTTGTAATTTCATTAGCAGCACACTTATCAATAATGGATTTCTTCAGTTCATCCGTGATGTGTAAATCGTCGCGATCAAAATAAAAGGGGCCTACTTTATCATAGATGTCTTGTATCAATTCACTAATGGATTTACCTGCTTTAGCCATGAACTCCATTATCATCAATCCAATCCAGACGCCATCTCTTTCAGGAATATGACCTTTTACAGCAAGTCCTCCAGATTCTTCCCCACCAACGATGATGTCTTCATTTATCATAATTTCTGCAATGTATTTAAAGCCAATTTTTGTGACTTCAACATCTAGACCATACTGTTCTGCTAGCTTTTTCATTTTATCAGTCACTGAAAATGTAATGACAACTTTACCATCTAGATTCTTAAATTCTTTTTGGTAATATAAGAGCAATAGCAAGATATGATGCGAGTCAACGAATTCACCATTGCCATCGAACATGCCAATTCGATCAGCATCTCCATCATTGGCCAAACCAAGATTTACAGACGGATTACTTTTTATGAGCTCTGATAATTCTTTAAGATTTCTGCGAATCGGTTCTGGTGCTTGGCCATCGAAAAGTGGATTATATTCACAATGCAATAATTCTGCATCTGGGAATAATTTTTTGATGACATTTTGCCCAGCGCCATACATGGCATCGTAAGCTAATTTGACTCCAGAATTTTTAATTAAATCCAAATCAAAATTCTTCTGCACATGTTGGATATACATTTCCTCCATGTCAATGTATTCGATCAATCCATTTTCAGTCAATTCATCAATTGAAGGCATGGTACCTAGAGGATTTTCAGGAATGATGGCTTCTACTTCTGCGATCTCTTTTGGAATTGTCGGGCCTCCAAATTTGGACTTTAGTTTATAGCCATTGTAGCTTGGAGGGTTGTGGCTAGCTGTGATGACTACACCCAAGTCAGATTGGGTTTGGACTACTGCTAGACTTACCATTGGGGTTGACACAAAATTTTTAGACAACAGGACTTTGATACCATAGTTGCCAAAAACGCTCGCTGAAGTGTGGCTAAAAAGTTCTCCACCAAATCGACAATCATAACCTATCACAACTTGCTTCATGTCATTTTTCAACATCCATTGTGCTGTGGCTTCACTTACTCGTTTGACATTGTCAACTGTATAGTCCTTTGCTATGATGGCTCTCCATCCGTCCGTTCCAAACTTTATTAAACTCATGAATTCTGGAAATTTTATGTTGTTGGATTAAAATTAGAAAATATATTCGGTTTTTTATATAAAAGAGTAATTAGCCTAATTTTTTGAGTAAATAATTCAATTTGTGGTAGTTACATATTATAAAATTTTGTAATATTACATCATGTTGAGCTACACAGATAACTACAGACATAAGGGCTTGCGGTCTCAATTGATAAGCAGCCTTCGACATAAGGGTATTCAAGACGAACGAGTCTTAAAAGCGATGTCAAAAATTCCAAGACACTTTTTCCTAGATGAAGCTTTCGCTGAATGGGCATATAGGGATACTGCATTTCCAATAGCGGCTGGTCAGACAATATCTCAACCTTTTACTGTTGCACGTCAATCAGAATTACTCAATATCCGCAGACGTGATAAAGTTTTAGAAATTGGTACAGGTTCAGGATATCAAGCCTGCGTCCTTCATCAGATGGGTGCTAAGGTGTATACGATCGAGCGACAAGAAGAACTGTTCAAAAAGACGTCTACATTGTTGCCAAAGATCGGATTCAATGGTGTTCGGACATTAATGGGTGATGGATATGAAGGTGCTGAACGATTTGCCCCATTTGATAAAATATTAGTCACTGCTGCTAGCAATATCATACCAAAATCTCTTGTCAAACAATTGCGCAAAGGTGGCATAATGGTTATTCCTGTGGGTAATGGTAATGACCAGCAAATGATGAAAATTGTAAAGAAGGGAGAACAAATGGAAATCCAACAACACGGTACTTATCGATTTGTACCTATGTTGGGAGGGGTTGCCAGCGAAGCTGGTAATGTTTAGCCTGCCTGCCGGCAGGCAGGTGTTGAATGTTTAATGCTTAATTTTAAATTGAATGTTCAGGCTACGTTTAGTGACTAGAAACGGAAGAATGATTAATGCTTAATTTTTAGCTTGCCTGCCGGCAGGCAGGTGTTGACTGTTTAAGGTCATGACCCTTTGGATGAGGTTAAGAGGAAACTACTAATTTATTCGTAAGAGAAAAAATACGAACAAAGCTTCAAATTCATTAAACAGAACATTGTCTTTATTAACCACAACTACCTTACCCACAAATCATTAATCATTTAAAATTCAAAAAAGTAAGAACAAACCTATCGAATGAATTTGATGTAAAAATGAGCGCCCCAACAGTGAGTTTACTAACGCCCCAACAAATGTCTCTATTCACCAGATGTACCTTATCCACAAATCATTAAACACCTGTCTGCCGGCAGGCAGGTTAAACATTCAAAATTTAAAATTAATTAACCTTCCGTCCGCCTACTTTCTCTTTACGATAATCTGTATTCCCGACTTTATCGACATCAACCAGTAACGAAGCAAAAGCACTTGAAGTAGATGTTCTGTATGTCAAGTCGCCATAAGTCACTTTTCCGACTCGGCGATCCCAGTCTTTAGCAAGTAGTACAAATCTACCACCTGCTTTTTCATTTGGCCCAAACATTAAAAAGCGATCGTCATCGTCAAAACTTACGGCAAATCGATTCTCTTTTGGAGAGAAGGACAGTACTCCTGGTGTCCCTTTTTCAAAGACGACCTCCTCTACTTTCCTGCCATCTTCGAATTTTATTTTTCCATCATCAATGGCAACGGATTCGCTTTCCAGTTCGCGATACAATACGATATCTTCAGAAAGATAGAATTGGACTCGTTTTAATTCATCGACAGACCAATCGTATTCTTCATAGAGATCTTGCGTGAAATAATTTAATTTTTTACTGCAAGAAGAAAGTGTTAGTGCTAAAATTGCTAGTATAAATGCCATTGATTGTAATGCTTTCATAGAATTGACTTTCATCAAAGAAGAAGGTTCTTACCGTAGACATCAAGCTTATATAAAGGCTTTAACGCCAATTTTAACATTTAACATTTTGAATTAGCTAAGTGTTAAGGCGATTTAGCGTGATAAAGTCCTCTTTTTTTGAAAAAATTCTTTGATGATTAGAGAGCAGTCATCATGAAGTAGGCCATATGCCATTTTGGTTTGTGGATGGAGAAGCTCTTTGCCATATTGCATGAAACCCTGTTTGTTGTCTTCTGCTCCATACACCAATCTGCCGAGTTGTGCCCACTTTAGCGCGCCGGCACACATGGGACATGGTTCTAAAGTGACAAAAAGCTCACATTGTTGAAGATATTTTGTTCCAAGATAGTTTGCAGCCGAAGTGACAGCTAACATTTCCGCATGAGCGGTAACATCATTGAGTAACTCAGTTTGATTATGAGATTTTGCAATGATTTGTTTGTTACACACCATAATAGCGCCTACAGGGACCTCTCCGGCATCAGCTGCAATTTGAGCTTGCTCGAAGGCTTTTTTCATAAAGTATTCATCCGAGTACAATTCGATCATCGGCATAATGCTACAAATAATTCGTGGAAAGAGTAATCTAATTCTGTCGTTTTTTAGTAGATCCAAATGCTTTGTCCAAATATTGACTTGTTTTACCAGTCTGATCATTCTTTTTTTTATTTATTAATGAGGCTTTATATCTTTGCACATGGAAACGCAACAAAATAATTTCTTAGGATCCCCATCCGAAGCTTACACCTTTGAAGATGTACTCTTAGTTCCTTCTTTTTCTGAAGTATTGCCAAGAGATGTAGATATATCTACTCAGGTTACTAGTGGTATACGCATTAATGCGCCGATAGTCTCAGCAGCAATGGATACAGTGACTGAATATGAATTGGCTATCGCAATGGCTAGAGAAGGAGGCATTGGCATTGTCCATAAAAATATGTCTATTGATGCCCAAGCCGAACATGTCAGGAATGTCAAACGATCAGAGAGTGGGATGATTATTGATCCAGTGACTTTGCTAGGAGATGCCAAAGTGCAAGATGCTCTTGATTTGATGAAGCGTTATAAGATTGGAGGAATACCCATTGTTAATAAGAGTCATCACTTGATTGGAATTTTGACAAACAGAGATTTGCGTTTCGAAAATAATGTCATGAAGCCTGTTACAGATATCATGACTTCAGAAAATATGATTACTGCTCCTGAAGGTACAGACTTAGACCAAGCAAGAGATATTTTGCAGCAGTACAAAATTGAAAAATTACCAGTGGTGGATGACGACAACAAATTGGTTGGACTCATCACCTATAAGGATATACTTAAAGTAGAAAATTATCCACACTCAAGTAAAGATTCACATGGACGACTAAGGGTCGGTGCAGCTGTAGGTGTAACCTCAGATACCATGGAACGAATTACTAAGCTTGTTGAGAAGGATGTGGATTTAATTTGTATAGATACTGCACATGGGCACTCGAAAGGTGTATTGGACACGGTAAAAAGGGTAAGAGAAGCATTTCCAAATTTACAGATAGTAGGTGGGAATGTTGCTACTGGTGAAGGAGCAAAAGCGCTTGTGGAGGCAGGAGTCGATGCAGTGAAAGTCGGGGTAGGACCAGGGTCTATTTGTACAACCAGGATTGTAGCTGGTGTAGGTGTGCCACAGTTGTCTGCAATTTATCGTGCAGCACAGGCGCTTAAAGGAACGGGTATTCCAGTCATTGCAGATGGAGGAATAAAATATACAGGAGAGATAGCAAAAGCGATTGCGGCAGGAGCTAGTTGTGTCATGGCGGGTTCATTGTTTGCAGGTACAGAAGAAGCTCCAGGTGAGACAGTCATTTTCCAAGGGAGAAAATTTAAAGTTTATCGAGGTATGGGTTCCTTAGGTGCCATGGAAAAGGGATCAAAGGACAGATATTTTCAAGATGTAGAAGATGACATTAAAAAACTAGTACCTGAAGGCATAGAAGGTCGAGTCCCATTTAAAGGCCGAGTGTCTGAAGTCATGGTACAGTATATTGGTGGATTACGAGCAAGTATGGGCTATTGTGGCGCAGGAGATATTTCTTCCATGCAAGGATCTAACATGGTGAGAATTACCAATTCTGGTATAAACGAAAGCCATCCGCATAACATTACGATCACTAAAGAGTCACCGAATTATTCTCAAAGAAGGTGATGCGACATTAGTTTTTCGAAAAGTAAATGTCGTCATAGTCTGCTTTGGCTAACGAATGAGTATTGTCAGAATCACTCATGATAACAATGGCATTGACTTTCTTTGACTTTACATTTTTCTTATTGTAGAAATGTTTGTAGTCTTCTAAAATGTTGGTTTTTTCATAAACCCATTGACCCTTATTCTTTTCACCATGTTCCATAACTTTGATGTCACATCTGGCTGGCCAGAAAGCAAATGGACTTTTTGTAATTTTACCATCAGGCAGTGTTGTCGACCAAGAATACTTGATTGACTTAGGAATTAGTCTACTTTTATTCAGTACGATGGCAATCGAGGCGGGAACATCACATGTTGCCTTTATGCTTTCGTCACCATCAATAGGTAAATCATGCGCTCGCCACCTCCAATTCAAGTAAGGATATTCAGCAAGATCGACATCTATCTTTTTAATGATAAAGTTAGCACTGTTTAAAGAGCTTGCAGTTAAAAATTGATTGTTGTCCTCTTTGTTAATCTTATAAATAGATTCAAAATCATCAAATCGACCAACCCAATTCGTGGATAGAGGTATATTGAATTCCTCAACGATATATCGGTAGTCTTCATTGGTATTTACCTTGTTGTTAATTAAAGATGCAAGAATTAGTAAAATGCAAAGTGTCAATTTCATGTGTTGTCTTTATGATTATTGATCGAATAACTTTTTTGGATTCGTTTTATTGTATGTTTTAAATTATTTAATTCTATTCTAATCCTAACTAGTTTTCTTTTTTGTCCTTATTTTATTTGCTAGTATTAATGTCGACAGTTGATATGAAATAGGCAGATTTTCATGTGTTATCTTGTAGTCTTCAATTTCTCCAATGTGTATTTTGATTTTTGAAATTTATTCTCTTTCTGATATTTCGCTAATTCATTCTTGACATCAATATACATCCAAAGTTCTGGATCAATTGAAAATATTGAACCGATTTTAGTTGCCATTTTATTGTTTAATCTTCTTCTGCCTCTTAATACAGCATGCAAGTTCGTGTTTTCATATTCAATAAGTTCAGCAAATTTAGTCTTCTTCACCTTATAGATCTCAAGCAGTTCATTGAGGAATTCTCCCGCTGGTTTTATTTGCACTATTGGTTCTTCCAAGTATCTTTTCATCCTCAGGTGTAATCCGATTCTTTTGAAATTCATTTTTTCGTCTTCTGTATAATCCTCTGAATGAGCTGTGATAATTCTCTTAATCATCTTTATCTCTTCAGGGTTTGACTCTTGATTTTGTTCTCCAATTAAGTGGTCAAAATATTTATCTTTACTTCTCATAGATCTAAGTTTAAATGTGTTTTAATTAGTTTCAATCCATTGATGGGATTTATTTGCATTCTTTCTCTAAATATAAGTTCAGCATTATATTTTTCTATGTAGTAATCAATCAGTTCACCTTTACTAATGAATGATAAATAACCTTGATAAGGACCTTTGTTGAATTCAAATGAAAGTAGGCAGGCGTATGCCATCAATAATTGAGCTGCATTGATGTATTTTCCTTTAGATCCAAAATTTGTCGGAGCAACTTCAATATTTTTCATTTCAAAGAAATCTTCTTCAAGAAACTGTATCAACAATAAACCTTCAATTTTAGTTGTTTGAAGTTTATATATCTTAGAATTTTTGTACTTCGAAAGTTCATGCCAATTGAATTTCCACCCTTTAACTCTTTTCAGCTCTGGAGATTTAATTCTTTGTATTTCAGCATTAAATCTTTTGGCTTTTTTATCAATCAGCTGGACTTTCACACATTAAATATATCAAATATTGATATATTATGTAAGAGGGTTCGCTTTTTTTGATAGTGGTGCGAAGTTTTATTGATTAGCTCAATACCAAGTAATCTTAGGTATTGGTAGATAGAATCTTTACGTTGATCTATAAATGTTAGAAGTGAGCCATAGAGACTTTACTTTCGAAAGTAATAATCTCAAATTATGACAGCCATTCAAGACTTCTTCATTTTTTGTTCTGGATCAAATCGTACTTTATTAAACAGAACACCAACGGACATACAAAAACATGTGGGCATCGGCGCGACAATCTTTTTTACAGGGTTGTTTGCTGCAATTGCGTGTTCGTATGCGCTTTATACCGTATTCAACTCTTACTTCTTGGCTGTGTTAGTTGGGATTGTGTGGGGATTGATGATTTTTAATTTAGACAGATATATCGTCTCCTCTTTAAAAATGACGTCTTCTTTTGGTAAGAATTTTGGTCACGCCATTCCTCGTTTGATTTTGGCAGTGCTCATTTCCATTGTCATTGCTAAGCCATTAGAACTCAAAATATTTGAAACGGAGATAGACGCAGAATTGTCTATTATGCGTCAAGAAAATAAAGCTGCACAAGAAGAGCTTGTGTCCCTGAGGTTTCAAAGTAGAGTAGATACGTTAGATTCAGAAATACAACAATTAAAAACAGAGATCAGTAGCTATGAAAGTCGGCGTGATACGCTCATGGCAATTGCTGTTGCAGAAGCGGATGGTACTGGAGGTTCCCGACAAAAAAACTTAGGACCGATTTATAGAGCTAAGAAAGCAGAAGCGGATAAAGCACAGACAGAACTCAATGAGGTGCTGAATAGAAATATCCCTTTGATTGAATCTAAAACAACGGCATTGACCACTTTGAAAGATCAGCAAGAGGCAGAAATTTCAGCATTAGAACAAGCTAGTCTGACTGGCTTTGCTTCACGATTAGAATCGCTCCATCGATTGGCAGAGAAGAGCAGTGCAATTCATTTGGCAAGCATCTTTATTATGCTATTGTTTATTGCAATTGAAACTGCGCCGTTGTTGGTAAAATTGATCAGCACCAGAAGTCCATATGATTTTGAATTGGACAGGCATGAACAAGTCTTTGCTATGAATCACTCACACAAGACAGCTTTGTCCAAAAATAAGACAATGAATCAAATTGAATTCAATACAAAGTTGAATACATTTAAAACGCAAGTTGCTATTGACACAGAAAAAAGAATCATTAAAGACCTAGTTGAAGAGTCCTATTCTGAATTAAAAAATGGCGGTAAAAACTGGAAAGCTATATTTAGTAAGCGCGAATTTCAAACTGACTAAACATTCATCATAATTCTCCCTCAAGTCCAAATTGAATAGCCATAAGCATAATTAATCCTGGTATCAAATTATTTACAGCGTGAAGCATAATATTAGAAAGCATTCCAAATCTAAGTCTTGCATAGCCCATGACAAGTCCCATCATAAATTGGGGTACAATTAAAAATGGAATCCAAAACCATTTCATTTCACCACTGAAATTGGTAAAGTGAACATAACCAAAGAACATAGCTGTCAAATAGAAGATATACGGAAATAATCGAGTGACCAATGTTTCCATCTTTGCTAACATTTCGTTGGACATACTAGCCATCAATATCCCAAACAATCCAAGAATAAAAAATACTGTCGCCACCATAACTGCAGATAAATTGGGTGCAAAACCACCTTCTTTTAGTTCTGCTAATGCATCAGCTGGCAACAAGTCTAATTTGGGATCCATAACATTGGCACATATAAAGTAGACCAATAAGGTGAGGATGCTCAAAAGAATGAATAAGGATCCTCTTCGAAATCTTAACGGAAAACGAAAAAGGAGTTCTTCTACAATTGGTGCAGCAACTGCCAAGGTGAGTAAGAATGCTATAGGTGATGTTTCACTCAATAAATCTTCGATACTGTGTTCTAGACTGTCCAAATCAACCAGAGAAGAAAAGCCAGACATGATGACCATAGCGATTATCAAAAACAAATAGTGCACACCTACCAATCGAAAAAACGTGTGCAATCCCATAGGTAAACGCTCAATCGTGCGGTCAGGGAATTTCAAAAAAGCAATAAAGTCTCTAAGAATGCTTTCAGGTTGGTTTGACATACGTGTAATTTCGGCTGGTAAAATAGGGAAAAAGAGCGAATTGAAATCAAGATGGCAGTAACTGCAAGATTCTTTTGTAATCATGTATATTTGTTTTCAGTTATATGTTTCATAAAAACTGAACAACATCACGTGCATGCAAGAAGTCACCCATTCATATTTAGATGAGTTAAACGATATTCAGCGTCAAGCTGTCGTCCAAACCGAAGGTCCCATTATGGTAATCGCAGGACCTGGTTCTGGTAAGACAAGAGTATTGACTTATAAGATTGCTCACTTGATCAATATAGGTGTGCCTCCATGGCAAATTTTAGCATTGACATTTACCAATAAAGCTGCACGAGAGATGAAAGAGAGAATAGAAGCTGTTGTTGGTAGTTCTGCTCGACGAGTATGGGCAGGTACATTTCACTCCATCTTTGCGAGGATCCTTCGTGTCGAAGCTCATCGCATTGGCTATCCCAACGATTTCACCATATACGATACAGACGATACGAAGTCATTGGTCAACGAGCTGATCAAATCGATGGATCTGGATAAGAAAGCATATAATGCCGGTGTCATAAGATCGAGAATATCAGCTTCCAAAAGTAATCTCATTACACCTAAAGCCTATTCTCAAAATGAAGACATGCTGAATTATGATCGGATGAATCGTCGTCCGATGACTTATAAGATATATGAAAAATACGTAGCCAGGTGTAAGCGGTCAGGTGCAATGGATTTTGATGACTTGTTGCTGCAAATGTTCCGACTCTTGTATGAAAATCCTGACAATGTCAAGGAAAAGTATCAACGTCAATTTTCACACTTGCTGGTAGATGAGTTTCAAGACACCAATTTTTTGCAATACGAGATTTTAAAGCAATTTGTGAATTATGAAGATAGCCCACACAATGTATGTATTGTAGGAGATGATGCCCAAAGTATCTACTCCTTTAGAGGAGCGACAATAGAAAATATACTACAATTCGAAACAGACTTTCCTAATCTAAACACATTCAAATTAGAGCAAAATTATCGCTCTTCACAACATATTGTCGATGCGGCAAATGGTGTCATTGGTTATAATCGCAGGCAAATAGATAAGAAAATCTGGACAGATAAAATTGGTGATCAGAAAATAAAGGTGATCAAGACGATTTCTGATAATGAAGAAGGACGTCGTGTTGCTGATTTGATCATCGAGCAAAAGCACAGACATAATTTGTCAAATAGTGACATTGCTATTCTGTATCGTACAAATGCGCAATCAAGAGTTTTTGAGGAATTTTTGAGAAGACAAAATATCCAATATAGGATCTATGGAGGTTTGTCTTTTTATCAGCGTAAAGAAGTGAAAGATCTGCTTGCTTATATGCGGATGACAGTCAATCCCAATGATGATGAAGCCTTAAAGCGTGTCATCAATTATCCAAAAAGAGGAATAGGAGCTAGCACTGTGAATAAGTTACTTGCCATTGCAGATGATAATCAGGTCAGTTTATGGCAGACCATTCCACACGTACAATTAAGCAAGCGAGCAATGAGTAATCTGGCTGAGTTTGCTGCACTAATTGCGACTTTGCGAAAGCATATGGCTGAGGGTAAAAATGCCTATGATTTAGCCGTGTTGATCTCAAAACGGTCAGGGATAGTCAGTGCATTAAAAACCGATAATACAATGGAAGGTGTCGGGCGACTAGAAAACTTAAATGCCTTGTTGGATGGTGTCAAAGATTTTGTAGAGAATGATGAAGTCATCGAAGGGGAAAATCCGTTGGATAAAACATTGGCGTCTTATTTGCAAAGTATTGCATTGATTACCGATATGGACAACGATAAGGAAGAAAAAGAAACGGTGTCTTTGATGTCCACACATGCATGTAAAGGTTTGGAATTTAAATCTGTCTTTGTTGTAGGAATGGAGGAAAATTTATTTCCCTCTTATATGTCTTTGTCGTCACCCGATCAAATAGAGGAAGAGCGAAGGTTGTTTTATGTGGCGATAACAAGAGCAGAAGAATATTTAACCATTACATACTCGAATAGTCGTTATCAGCACGGGCAAATGCGCTTTAATGACCCGAGCCGATTTTTAGAAGAATTGCCACCTGAGACGATTGATTCAGTCATTCCATTAAAGCAAAAGCAAGGTTTTGGAGAACCGAAAATTCTAGGGAATTTCAAACCAACAGGTTTAAAGCGTGTCAAGAAATTGATGATTGATCCACAAAATTTTCACCCAGACGATTCTTCTAAAATCAAACCTGGAATGCGCGTTCTTCATCTTAAATTTGGAGAAGGTAATGTACTAGATATAGATGAACGATTTGTCGCAACAATTGAGTTTGATCAAATAGCAGTCAATCCTAAAAAGCGAATTATGTTGCAGTATGCTAAATTGCAAATCTTGGATTAAGCTGTCTCAAGAAAGTAAAACCACAATTGAATTTAGATCAATATATATCTTTCCAGAAATACGTTACTGATGAATTGGGATTTTTGGCTGTAGCAGCAGCACCAGCGCAATTCATGGATCAGGAAGCAAGGCGATTAGAGCAATGGCTGAATGATGGCCATCAAGCAAAGATGGATTATATGGGTAATCATTTTGATTTGCGTGTTGATCCCACAAAACTTGTTCCGGGATCTAAGACTGTGTTCAGCTTTTTATATAATTATTACACTTCCGATAAACAAGAAGATGACCAAGCACCGAAAATATCCATGTATGCTTATGGTAGAGATTACCACAAGGTGATTAAAAAGAAACTGAAGCTAGCTCATGAATGGCTACGAGAAAATATCGGTCAGACAGAAGGAAGAGTATTTGTGGATTCTGCCCCTGTGTTAGAACGCGACTGGGCAAGGAGGGCAGGACTTGGTTGGATCGGAAAGCATACATTGTTGCTGAATCAAAAAGTTGGATCCTATTTTTTTCTGGGAGAGCTTATTCTAGATTTGGAAGTAGAGACTGAGCATCAAACATCAAAAGATCATTGTGGTACCTGCACAAGATGCATCGATGCGTGTCCTACAGATGCGATTAGTCCATCTGGTTATGTCTTAGATTCTTCAAAATGTATTTCATATTTGACCATAGAATTGAAAGAAGACATTCCCAAAGAGTATCAAGGTAAGCTTGAAGGGTGGATGTTTGGTTGCGATATTTGTCAGCAAGTGTGTCCATGGAATCGATTTTCAACTCAACATACAGAACAAGACTTTGTACCAAAAGAGGAACTGCTTGCTAAAGATCTTGAATCTTGGCGTGGTTTGACCAGTGAGGAATTTGATGGGTTGTTTAAAGGGTCACCAGTAAAGCGAGCTGGATTTGATAAGTTGAAATCAAATATAGATTTTGTGTTAAATAGAAATCCCGATTCAGATTGAAATTGAAATATGTTATCATATTACTGTTATATTATTTACTGGTAGTGCTTCCGCACGAACATGTAGGTGCTTTTTTGGCTAGTATATTTTTACCAGGATCGCGTGTTCGGTATAATGGGATTATGTTGACAATTTTAAGTGGTGCTTTGCTCGGAGTCGGTTTGTGGTTAATAAAAAAGGTAGCTGCAAAAGATCGAAAACTAGTTTTTGGATATTCAACTGTAACACTCCTATTGATTGTCATATGTATTAATGTCCTTTTTGTATTGAATGTAGAGGCTATTCATTTTGTTCAGTATGCCATATTTGCAATTATTTGCTTTCAAATATCAAACAGCTACTTCAAGACGATGTTTTGGTCCATGGTAGCTGGAGCCATTGATGAACTGTACCAATATGTCTACCTGGCTCCTAAACGCGTAGATTATTACGACTTTAATGATGTGCTTATCAATGGTGTAGGTGCAGGAATTGGTTTGATTATTATCCGAAGCATTGAAAAGGAATCTAGGCTCTTCAAGTGGAAAGACTTCACGTCCTCTCTTGAATTTTATTTTACGTTAGCCTTTTTTGCCTTTCTAGCGATTGGTTTTTTGTTTGGATTTATTTCATATGGACCAGATTCCTCTGCATCCTTTTGTTTTATAAAAGATGAACAACTTGGTTTTTGGAAAGAAGAGGTGAGACATAATCTTAAATTTCATGTCGTTAAACCTTTGGAAGGTTTGTTTTTTGTGGTAGCCATTTTAACGTTTTATAGTGGTCTCCAACGAGGCTCTGTCGATATTTCTACATTGTCAAGCAACAATTGACTAAATTCGATGTATGGCATTTGATCGAAAATACCTTATAGCGTTATTTCCATTAGTCGTTATCTTGATATTCTTCTTCTGGTTTCCTGATATAGTCAGCTATATCGCCTTGGCTTGGGTCGTATCAATGGTAGGTGCACCTTTGTTTCGCTTCTTCAATAAATTTAAATATATAGGCCGGAATGCAGCTGCTGGTTTGACGCTTTTTTCTTTTGTCTTATTTATTGCTTTGTTGGTGTATTTGATTATACCTCCTTTATTGCAGCAAGCGAGGAATCTAGCTGGTGTTGATTACAATGCGATCATTAAGAACTTAGAAGAGCCAATTGACGACTGGAATCAATGGTTGGTCAGAAGAGGCTTGCTGGAGGCAGTTGACACGACGTCAACAATTACTGCTCAGGAAGAATCATTAGAGGACCATGTGCTTACACAGATTATCAGATTGGATAGTGTGTATGCATTGCAAGATAGCACAAAGCAAATACCCGAAATAGCAGTAGTAATACAAGTTGATCAAGGGCATTTAGATGCCCATAGCGAAGTTGCTGAAGAAGAAGTCGCACAGTCATTTTTCAATAAGATTCGACACAACATCTATAACATTTTGGACCCTTCTAAAATCCCAGAGCTATTTGGTTCAGCAATAGGATTTTTTAGTAATCTGTTCATTGCCGTGATGTCGATCTTTTTTGTGTCCTTTTTCTTTTTGAAAGAGCAAGGATTATTTACGAATATTATTTCGACAATACTACCCAACAAGTATGAATCAAAAGGTGTGCATGCTTTAGAAGATACCTCAAAGTTGCTGATAAGATACTTTATGGGGGTTACCGTTCAAATAATTGTTGTTACAACATTTGTGACTCTAGCGTTAACGATTTTGGGTATTCCAAATGCATTATTAATAGGATTTATGGCTGCTCTAATGAATGTTATCCCATACTTAGGCCCTATCCTTGGAGCGTCATTTGGGGTGATAATCACCATTTCTTCCTTTGCAGCGGATGCCAATAGCGCCATAGATGTCAATGGTGAAATCATTAATGGAGCTGTTCAGGAATTATCGTTTTATAAGACCTTATTGCCAAAGATTTTGAAAGTGCTGGCTGTTTTTGGCATTATGCAATTATTGGATAATTTCATTTTTCAACCATTCATATTTGGAAAAAGTGTAAAGGCTCATCCATTAGAAATATTTGTTGTGGTATTAATGGGGGCAAAAGTTGGAGGTATTTTGGGAATGGTATTGGCGATTCCAGTGTACACTATTTTAAGAGTCATCGCTAAGGTATTTATGAGTGAATTTAAGATTGTACAGCAGATCACCAAAAATATCTAATGTGACAAAGTGCTGGTGTTTAGAATTGTCTACAGATAAAAAGAATAATGGATAGAATCGAACAGTTCATTGCTGACTTTGCTTCATTTGTATGGGGTCTTCCATTATTGGTTCTACTAGTTGGTGGAGGTATTTATTTTTTAATTGTATCTCGCTTTCTTCCCTATCGATATATTGGTCATGCTATCAACATATTGAGAGGTAAATATGACGATCCGAATGATCCTGGAGACATTTCTCATTTTCAAGCGCTATCTACAGCATTAGCATCTACGATTGGGATGGGAAACATAGCTGGTGTTGCCGTTGCCATAACTATTGGAGGGCCAGGAGCCATTTTTTGGATGTGGGTAAGTGGTGTTATTGGCATGTGTACTAAATTTTTTACCTGCAGCCTTGCGATTATGTATCGAGGCAAAGACTCAAAGGGAAACGTGCAAGGTGGTCCTATGTATTATGTCACGGAAGGACTTGGTAAAGCTTGGAAACCATTAGCCATATTCTTCAGTCTTGCTGGATTGATCGGTTCGTTGCCAGTCTTTAATGTGAATCAACTGACCCAAGCGATTAGAGATATACTGTTAGTGCCTTCAGGAATAGAAACTGGATTTAGCAGCAATTTAGTTACTGGAATTATCCTGCTTATCATCACATCCATTGTCATACTGGGAGGGTTGAAACGAATAAGTCAAACGACCGAAAAATTAGTACCAATAATGGTGGTGTTGTACTTCGTAGCAGTGTTGATTATTTTGATCATAAACGCAAAAGAAGTTCCTCATTATCTTGGATTGATATTCACAGAAGCATTTTCAGCAACACATCACAAAGGAGATCAAATGTTAGGAGGAGCATTAGGAGGTCTGATCTTATTAGGTATTCGCAGAGGTGCTTTTTCAAACGAAGCAGGCATTGGTACAGCGCCAATGGCACATGGAGCTGCTCGGACTGCAGAGCCAATTAGAGAAGGATTAGTGGCAATGCTCGGACCTTTTATTGATACGATTATAGTATGTACGCTCACAGCCTTATGTATTTTAGTGACTGGAGTGTGGCAAACTGCAGGTACAAATGGAGTGAGTTTGACAGCATCAGCCTTTGCTAATTCCATCCCAGGATTTGGGAGTTATTTGTTGCTTCTATGTATTGCCATATTTAGTATTTCGTCGCTATTCTCATTTTCTTATTATGGAACGAAGTGTTTGAGCTATTTGATTGGAGCAGATAAACAGCACATTTATAATTACTTCTATTTGGGGAGTATATTGTTAGCATCAATTACGTCTTTGGATTTGATGATCAATTTGATTGATGGGTTTTATGCACTGATGGCGATTCCAACAATGACTGCTGCTATTTTATTGGCACCAAGAGTGATGAAAGAGGCCAAGCGGTATTTTGCTTCGATTGAATGAAAAGGACTAGATTCATGAAGTTATCTGTTAGGTTAAATGGCACATTAACAATGTAGAATACGAGGTTCATTTAGCATGAGAACTGAGGCAAAGGTCTCCGTACCTCTTGCCGTATTTAAATGGCACATTAACAATGTAGAATATGAGGTTCAATTAGCATGAGAACTGAGGCAAAGGTCTCCGTACCTCTTGCCGTATTTAAATGGCACATTAACAATGTAGAATATGAGGTTCATTTAGCATGAGAACTGAGGCAAAGGTCTCCGTACCTCTTGCCGCATTTGTTTATCTTTGCCTAAAATAATTCTATGAAAACTGCATATATCACAGGTGGGTCAAAAGGAATTGGCTTAGGTGTGGCACAAAGCTTACTGGAAGACGGGTATAAAGTAGCCATATCTGGTCGATCATTGGATGCTTTACAAGAAGCGGAGAAGTTATTGGATTCAGAGGATGTATTAGCGATACAGTCAGATGTAAAGAATCATGGGGATGAAGAAGCCGCGATCAATCAAGTCATTGATACATGGGGGCAGCTTGATGTGGTGATTGCAAATGCAGGTGTCGGACACTTCAAAACGATTGAAGATATCAGTACCGAAGAATGGAATGATGTGATAGATACCAATTTGACTGGTGTGTTTCATACCACTAAGGCGAGTCTGCCTCATTTAAAAAAATCGAAAGGTTATTTAATTACGATTGCGAGTTTGGCAGGCACTAATTTTTTTAAATTTGGTTCTGCTTATAATGCGAGTAAGTTTGGATTGGTCGGATTTACACAAGCTGTCATGTTGGATGTTCGACAACTTGGCATTAAGGTGTCTACAATAATGCCCGGATCAGTGTCTACCTATTTTAATAATCATACACCCAGCGATGCTGATGCTTGGAAAATACAACCAGAGGATATTGGGAAAATGGTTGTTGATTTACTCCACATGAATCCTCGAACATTGCCAAGTAAAATTGAAGTGAGGCCGTCTATGCCGCCTCAGAAGTAGGATTAATTTTATGGTCTTTTAGCATATGTGAATAAATCATTCTGCTTGATCTAATGCTGGTCGTTGATCAACCCTAATGTTGAAAAAATTTGATATGCAGCTGTTCATATCGCCAACGCGCAACACAAATTCTTGTTTCACCTGATCTCCACTCGCGTATTCCGCAGGTTTCCAATCTGGCATTTTACAGATGGCATTGAGTAGGATTTTATTGGCTTTTTCGTATTGCTCCGTACCATATGCATCCATATCGTATATTTCTGCATCTACGACTTTACCGTTTTCGTCAACTGCAAATTCTATGGCTGTCAGATGATTTGCTCTAAAGCTATCTAACTCGAGTTGACTGATGGCATTATCTTTTAGATACTCTAGGAGTTCTGATTGCCCGCCAGGGAAGGTCGCATCTTTTTCAGGTTCAAGCGTAAAGCTGAAGTTGAACTTTTGTGGTTCATTTTGTGATAATGTATTGTTAGGTATATAGTTGATGACAACAGAAATATCAGACTGTAGATCTGACTGTAATATGAGTTCTTTCTGTTCTGTGGTAAGTGCATCTGAGTCGTTACTGGCAACATAGAGATCTCCATGTTTATAGGCACTAATGTCAACAGACAAAAATTCTTTGACCCACGATGGTTTGTAATATCTGTTTAATTCAGAAAGAGAATTAATGTCAGTGAGCTTCTCTGCTGTGGTGGACACCGAAGGGTAAATTTTGTCCACTTCATAACTAAAATTAAACGCATCCTGTGCTGATATCAATCCACTGACTCCCAAAAGAAAGAGAACAAATATCAAAGACTTACAATTCATGGTTTGTGTGTTTAGTTAAATATAACGAAAATAAGATTGAAAAATTTTAAAAGCAATCCAATAGCCATTCAGTTAATTGTAGCCAAAGTGAATCCTGAACTTGATTTGACCTTGACTCTTGACCTTGACTCTTGACTCTTGAACTTGATGTTGACTCTTGATTTGACCTTGACTCTTGACTCTTGAACTTGCCCTCAACCTGTCTGATCAATCGCAGTTAGCCAAATACTATATATAGTCCAAATAGGGAATAGATCACCCCTAAAACTTTAAATATGTTCTTGGCTGTTGATTGATTTATAGAATTATTAATCAAACGGCCTATGCCAATGCTGATTGCAAATATTAAAATAACGCCTAAGGTATATCCACTAATATAAACAAATGCCGAAGAAGATTCAGGCATCTCAACGCCATGAGCATAGCCATGAAAAAACGCTATGACAATAGAAGCTATAATTCCAATCAATACGGTTACTTTACTGTTTGAGGCTAATAGAACACCCAATAAGACAACAGAGACTGCAATCCCAGTTTCCATATATGTAAATCCTTCTGTAGCTATACCCATCCATCCACTTATAGCCATTGTAATTGTGAATGCAAGTGCAATCAACCAATGTTTGCGATCGTTCAATGTGGCAATGAAAAGTCCAAGACAACTGATTGCTAGTAAATGATCAAGACCAAAAATTGGATGAGTTAATCCCGCCATGATCCCACTACCATGACTTCCATGGGCCAATAGTGAATGAGAATATAGCAAGAATATGAATAGGCAAAAGCTTGATTTAGACATTAGAAAATGATCGACTTTAATTAACGTTAAAATTAATCATCAGTTCAATATGTCTGTGTCTCAAACAGGACAGTCGTTCTACATTTGCTGTCGTTTTTCTTGTAAATTTAAATCCTTAATGTCCCTCCTTCAGTTGGTATTTTGATCCTAATCTTACTGGCAATCTCTCTTAAGCAGGACTTAATTCCTGAACGTGATTATGTATGTAGAATTCAACAACGCTCACGTTAAATTTCTCTATTTCTTATTATCAAAAAAAAATATTCCAGCCGAAAATAAATCTGAACGTGCATTTCATTTTAGGCGAATGATTCTGCTGTTCATATTCGGATTCACTCATGCTTATGAAATTTGGATGGGGACATTTTGGTTCCGTATGCTGTCTGTGGTTGTATCTTTTTCTTTATGAGAAATTTAAAAATCAAGACACAACTTACTATTGCTTCTATTTTTTGCATTCCAATATTACCATAAGAATTGTTGGAAGATTCCTTCTTTTTTTGGTCGCCCACAATAGAAAAATAAATCTTAAACTTGCAGATATAGATCATCTTACTGAGTTACTAGTCCTTCGCTATTTGCCTTTAACTGTTGGCAAAAGCTATCGGTCAATAGCTAACAGCTATTAACTAAAACAATTATCTTCGCAACATGATGATGCTCACCACAGATCAGAAAAATGACATCCTCAAGTCCATGGTCACTAATGTAGAGGCCATCCGACAAGAGTTGATTGATAACAATACTGCAGAGTTAGCAGCTTTTGCAGGGGGAGATAAGGCGATGTATGACAGACTAAAAGTCAATGATGCCAAAGTCGATGAGATGAAAAAGTCATTGAGGGATGTACTTGATAAAGACGATCCTATTGGCAAATTAATTTTCAATTACGATCACCCTAATGGGATGCAAGTCGAAAATCGTACAGCGCCTTTTGGTAGTATTTTGATCATCTATGAGTCAAGACCTGATGTCACTATTGAAGCAGCATCTATCGCATTTAAATCTGGCAATCGCATTTTATTGAAAGGCGGTAAAGAATCCCGTAAATCAAATTTGATGTTGGTTGACTGCTGGCATAAAGCCTTGGCCGAACATGGACAGCCAAAAGATTGGATACAATACTTGGACTTTGATAGGGTAGCCACGCAAGAATTTTTGAGAAATCCATCACAGCCATTGGATCTCATTGTGCCAAGAGGTGGGGATGGACTCATTAATTTTGTCAAGCAACATGCAGCCTGTCCAGTCTTAGTCAGTGGACGTGGCAATAATTTTGTGTACGTTCATACTGAAGCGGATTGGCGAAAAGCAGAGTCTATCATCAGAAACGCCAAACTCACCAAAATATCAGCGTGTAATGCAGTAGACAAAGTACTGGTAGATAAAGACTTTCCAAATTTTAATGAACGAGTCAGTACATTGATGTCCGGATTGATGAAAGAAAAAGTAGAAGTCTATGCCAATATCGACTCCTCCAATGGTTCGCAACCGCAGCCATGGGAGAAAGATGATATTCTTTACGAGGAGTTTTTGGATTATAAAATACTCATTGACCAAACCGACAGTATTGAATCAGCTATTCAGACCATCAATAAATATTCAGGAGGGCATTCAGCAACTATAGTAACAGAAGATAAAGAAGCCGCAAAGATATTTATGGACTCAGTTGATGCAGCAGCAGTCTATCAAAATGTATCGACGAGATTTACTGATGGAGGACAAATGGGACTAGGTGCAGAGTTGGCAATCAGTACAGATAAATTGCATCACAGAGGTCCATTAGGATTGGATCAATTGGTAACCAACAAATGGTACGTATATGGAGACGGGCAGATCAGAGAATAAGAAGCGGATCATTTTAAAGTTAGGAACAACGACATTGACAAGAGGCACAAAATCGATCTCCAGAGGCAAGATAGAAGATGTTGCCAGGCAGATTAAAGCCCTAAGCAATGATTACGAATTTATCATCGTTAGTTCTGGAGCCATTGCAGCGGCCAAACAATTTGTCCAATTAAATGGGCAATCAGAAATAAAGGACAAACAAGCACTTGCTTCTATAGGGCAGCCACATCTGATGCGCATCTTCTACGAGATATTTAATGAGTTAGGCTTACCTACAGCGCAATGTCTGTTGACCTATTTTGATTTTGATAATGACCAATCTCGTAAAAACATCCACCACACCATTAACGAATTATTGCGCAACAATTACGTCCCCATTATTAACGAAAACGATACAGTCGCCACCGAAGAAATCAAATTTGGTGACAATGACAAACTCGCTGCTCTCACCGCTAGCCTGATGGAAGTAGACCTCCTCATCATGGCGACAAATACTTACGGCCTCTACGACGCTGACCCGAACAACAACCCAGATGCCAAAACAATACCTCACATCGAAAATCTTAACGACATCAAATCCGTCGTTGGTGAAACAAAAACAGAACTCGGATCTGGTGGCATGAAGTCAAAAATCGAAGCTGCCGAAATAGCAACTAAAGCTGGAATTGAAACCTGGTTGATTTATGGCTATGCAGATAATTTTCTACTTGATGCTATGTCAGCCAAGGTACCGCTTACTAAGATTAAAGCATGTTAACTAATCTCGTTTAACAAACTATCGACAAACCAACTATCGACAAACCAACTATCGACAAACCAACTATCGACAAACCAACTATCGACTATCGACTAAAAGCTAAAAGCTAACTGCTAAAAGCCCCACACCCCACACCCCACACACCACAACCAATCATTTACTCATCATTAGAATAGAAGAAACAAACAATCAGTAAATTCAAAAATTATGATGGATCTCAGCCTTTCCGCTATGGAATTAATTTACGCTATATTATCTATAACAGGATTACTAATTGGTTTTATCTGCAGTGTTAAACTGTATAGTCGACATTATGGAATTCAAAAAATGAATAAAGACCAAACGGATTTGGACGCTAAATTAAAATTAAAGGATTCCTTTGTTTTTAATTCGACTGGAACGTATTTCAATGTAGGTCTTCTCTTTTCGATTAGTTTATGCATTTCTTTTTTTAGCTGGACGAGTTATGAAAAAGAAATATATTTTCCAGAATATATTCAATGGGAGGATGACATGGAACAAATTCCACCACAAATTTTTGACAGACCGCCACCTCCATCGCCACCAAAAGAAATTGAAGAGGTGATCGAGGAAGAAATGATTGAGGAAGAACCAGAATTTATTGATGAAAGCATAGACGAGAAAGATTTTCTAACTGAGAAACCAACCCCTGTGTCAGAAGAAAAAGACACTCCAAAACTCGATCTCCCACCACCTCCGGTTGAGCAAGAATTAGATGTTCCGGAGATTAGAGATTTTGCAGAACAAATGCCCAGATTCCCTGGCTGTGAGTCTATGAATGGTAGTCATAAGGAAAAAGAAAATTGTGCGAAGGAGAAAATGTTACAGTACATTTATAAAAACCTTCATTATCCATCTGTAGCAAGAGAGAATGACATCGAAGGTATGGTGGTTGTCCAATTCGTCGTATCAAAAGAAGGCTTCATTAAAGACACTAAAATTCTTAGGGACATTGGTGCTGGATGTGGAAATCAAGCAAGCAAAGTAGTCATCGGAATGAACGACCTTCCTTCTCGGTGGACCCCTGGCAAACAAAGAGGTCGCAAGGTTGATGTCAGATATACTCTGCCTATTCGATTTAAATTACAAAAATGAAATAAGCGTGTCAGCAGCACAGCTAAAAACTAACAGCTAAAAACTAACAGCTAACAGCTAAAAGCTAAAAACTAACATCTAAAAACTAACAGCTAAAAACTAACAGCTAACAGCTAACAACTAACAGCTAACAGCTAAAAACTAACAGCTAACAGCTAAAAACTAACAGCTAACAGCTAAAAACTAACAGCTAACAGCTAAAAACTAACAACTAACACCTACCCACAAAAACTAACAACGAATAGCAAAAAGCTAACAGCTAGCTCCTATCTTTACACCATGAAGAAAATTCTAGTATGTACAGGTGGGGGAGATTGCCCAGGACTCAACGCAGTCATCCGTGGAATTGTCAAAGCAGCACAATCAGATAATGACGACTATGAAGTATGGGGAAGTATCGAAGCGTTTAATGGGATTCTCAAAGATGAACCAGAAATAATTCCTTTAGACAATAATGCAGTGAGTGGTATTCATGTCAAGGGAGGTACGATTATTAAAACAACAAATAGAGGGAATCCGCTGAATTTTCCTGTTCAAGAAGAAGATGGGACGTGGACGAATATTGATCGGTCAGAAGAGTTGATGACCAAAATAAAGGCAAATGGATTTGATGCGGTGATCAATATTGGGGGAGATGGTAGTCAAAAGATTTCTCAGTCTTTATTCGAAAAAGGAGTCAATATAATTGGTGTGCCAAAGACGATTGATAATGATTTGTCTGCCACTGATCTTACTTTTGGATTTACCACAGCTGTACAGATTGCATCAGATTGTTTTGATAAATTGGTAACTACAGCATCTTCGCATAGTCGTGTTATGATTATGGAAGTGATGGGTAGGGATGCTGGTTGGATTGCATTACATACGGCCATTTCTGGAGGAGCGGAAATTTGCTTGATACCAGAAATACCATATGACCTAGCCAACATCATCGAGATCATAAATAGTAGATACGATGATGGAAGAGGCTTCGTTAATATCGTCATTGCCGAAGGTGCAAAACCAAAGCATGGTACTGTCACAGGAAAAGCGTCTGGTGAAATTGGAGACCAACACATCAAGTTAGGTGGTGTCGGCAACGCTTTAAGAGCCAAATTGGATGAATGTAACTGTGTTGCTCAAGTGAGGACGACCATACTAGGTCACATCCAGCGCGGTGGTACACCAATGGCTTTTGATCGCATACTAGCAAGTGCGATGGGAGTCAAAGCGTTTGATTTAATCAAAGAAGGTAATTTTGGACAGATGGTTGCTTTGCAGAATAATGAGATCACTTCCGTGAAAATTGCGGATGCTGTCAAGACATACAATCATGTGAATCTTGATCATTATTTATTAAAAACAGCCAGGTCATTGGGGATTTCTTTTGGAGATTAATTACCTGTCTTGATCCACAACTATAATAGACAATAAATAGGGTTCCTCTTGATTAAAAACAGCAATTCAACCAACATTGTTGTATCGCTTGCAGTTGTTAAAGTCTGGTTGTACAGTAGGTACGAGTTGGTTTTTATTAAAGTATACCAATAGTCGCAAACAGTACAAAGCATGACGACTAAAGAGCCTAACTAAGCACTAAATCAAAGCCTAAAAAACTTTCCCCTAATTATTGCGTTATACCAATATTCAAAAACTATTTGTAAATTCTAAACTCAAATCATGGCAATCAGACTAGGAGATACCGCTCCAAATTTCACAGCACAAACTTCACAAGGAGAGATTAATTTTCATGAATGGCTTGGCGAAAGTTGGGGCTTATTGTTTTCTCATCCAGCAGATTTCACACCAGTTTGTACAACCGAATTGGGGAAGACAGCAGCATTAAATGGTGAATTCCAAAAGCGTGGAGTCAAGCCGATTGCTGTAAGTGTTGATCCAATGAATTCGCATAAAGAGTGGATTGGAGACATCAATGAAACGCAAAATGTAGAAGTGAATTTTCCTTTGATCGCTGATGACAATAGGACAGTGGCTGAGCTATACGACATGATCCATCCCAATGCTTCAACAAAAACCACTGTCAGAACAGTCTTCATTATTGATCCTAATAAAAAGGTAAGACTCACCTTGACATATCCACCTGCTACGGGCAGAAATTTTGTAGAAATTTTGAGAGTCATTGACAGTTTACAATTAACTGATAATTATTCTGTAGCAACACCAGCAGATTGGAAGCATGGCGAAGATGTCATTGTGTCTCCAAGCATCGCTACAGAAGATATACCAGCTAAATTTCCCAAAGGGCACAAAGTCATCAAGCCGTATTTGCGTACGACTCCTCAACCAAATATAGATTAAAATATAAGTCAAATGTGATCTTGATGGGCTGCGTTCTTTTTTGTGAAGACGTAGCCCTCATGAGTTCGAACACATTTTATTCATTAGTTCCTTAGTCTATTAATCCTGGATTTTGATCTCTTTTGTATGATGTCCTTCTTCAGAAGGCTTATATTTAAGACACGTTGATTAAATACAACGACCATGGGCTATGAAGAATTAATGTTTCTGCATTTGGCAACTGTAATGCCTAGTTTCTTTATTGGAACTGCATTGTTGATCATGAAAAAAGGTACGCCCATTCATAAAAAAGTAGGTAAAGTTTATATGGTGCTGATGTTGATCACAGCGTTTATCACTTTGTTTATGCCCGCTCAAGTAGGTCCTAGATTTATCAATCACTTTGGGTGGATCCACAGCTTTAGTTTTTTGACTATTTACACCGTGCCGACTGCATATATCGCAGCAAAAAATGGAAACATAAAATCACATAAAAGAGCCATGATATCCTTATACTTTGGTGCCATTATTATAGCAGGAGGATTTACTTTCTTTCCAGGTAGATATTTACATTCAATTTTCTTTGGATAAACTCTAGACTTCCTCCTTCTACTGCCTTTTTCTAATTGATTTATTGATGATTATATAAATAGCTTATTTGTGGCTATTTGATGACCGAATAGTTACAGAGCACTTGATTTTTCTTTATTATACTTGAAATAATACTATTCAAAATATAAATTCGTAAATATTAGATTGAAGTGGACAGGAGATAACAAGTTGTCAGGACAGTATGTATCCAAACGCCAAATATCCAACCCACAACACTCTGTTTACCTACATAAAGTTAGCGGTGATAAATCAAACAAATAAAGGAAAGTCAACAGGAATAAACTAAGTAAAACGTTCCAATGCATAAAATACCTTATCTAATCATTTTTTCCGTTTTAGTATTTATTGGCTGCAGTGAAGACGAACCAATCGGATCAGATAATGAATTGCCAGTTGTTCAAACTGAATCAACTTTCACTGTCTCCATCGATGAAGATATAACATTTGCTGATGGACTTGGTCATGATAATTCAAGTACTACACCTTTTGCAATACCTTTAAAATTAGATGTTTACTTTCCTGAAAATGCCTCTGACAGTAGACCTCTCTTCATGTTTATTCATGGTGGAGGATTTACAGGTGGAATAAAACACAAACCCGAAATTGTAGAGATGGCTAATTACTATGCTTCAAGAGGATGGGTTTTCATTTCAATAGACTACAGAACAACAGAAGAATTAGGTGTCATACAAGGAATGGACCCAGAGGAATTGCTGACTTATTATAAAGGAATTGCACCTCAAGAGTGGATTAGGAATACTTTTCAAGGAGCACAAAATGTAAGTCAGGTTCAGCAAGCCATTGCTATGTACTTGGCTCAAAGAGATGCTAAAGCAGCCCTTTGTTGGATTGTGGCCAACTCGAATACCTATAAAATAAACACTGACTTTATTACAGTAGGAGGAGCGTCGGCTGGAGCAATCACCACAATTGCCTTAGGAATTTCAAATCAGGAAGATTTCAGAGACGAAATTTCAATTACTGACGATCCTACACTTCCGACAACTAACTTAAATGAGACTTATAATGTAAGAAGTATGGTTTACTTCTGGGGATCGAATATAAAATTAGATGTGTTTGAGGCTGTTTATGGCTTAGAGCAATATGACAGATATGACCCCAATGATCCTGAATTATTCTTGGCACATGGCACCGCAGATGATCCAGTGACTCCTTATGAAGAAGCACTTGAACTGCAAAGCATTTACGACTCGTTAGGTATTCATAATAATCTGGCTACCATATTTCAACCAAATGGCCAACCCGCTGGTCATGGCGCTTGGAATGGCGTAGTTGAGGGAAAAGGCTTATCAGAATTAACATTTGATTTTTTAGTTGAGAGACAAAATCTAATTGTCGAATAAAAAACTACCACTCATATATAAGAATTCGCGTTTTCGGTACGACCCAACGTAACTAGTTTTATATTTATACCCAAATGAAAATAGCTTGACCGCTTCTTACTTGATCTTTTATCTGTTCTCATCGTTGAAAATACCCGTGAATACCTGCATTCACAGCGTTTTTCGTCTTGACAATAGACAAAACTTCTACGTAATAAATCAGTCAAACCATTCTCCTATTGGTATAACATTGTGATTTCAATAGTTTAGTCTTTTTTATGTTCGCAAAATTAAAATACCTTTTCCTTGGCCTGATAGGCTTGTTCATTTTGATTCCAATCGCGTTAATGGGCTATTTATCTTCGGGTACTAAACATGCAGACAATTCCGTATGGCAGTCTTATATAGGTAGAGATACCACAGTTGGAATTTTACCTGATAAATACGCCAATTATTTTACCTACACATTTGCCAATACAAAAAAGCTAGGCTATAAAATTCGAGGGCAATTTCCAGATACTCGTTACTTCAGTTTTAATATGTATAGTTTGGGCGATAATGCTACTCAAGGATCAATTGTTGATTATCAAATAAAAACGGACTCTGGCAATGTCAATCCATTTATCAATGAGCATACGGCTGATAATTCCGACGAGACTTATACAGTCCATTTATTGCCAGAAAATACGAACCATACTTTACCAAATACACTAACATATCGTCCAGATGCGAAGTTGATGACAGTAGTGTTGAGAATGTATGACTACAATATTGATGATACAGGCGGAGTGCCATTGCCTACTGTAGAAGCATTTAGTTTGGACGACTCAAACGAAGACATCACAGTCAACACAAAAAGAAAACCAAGAGCACTGAATTTAAGGTCCATTGTGAGAAAAGTCAGTTTACCTGGAATGGTCAAGCGATTGGGTCTGGTGTATAAATCCGAACGGATAACGGCTCCGGATAAAAAAACAGAAGTAGACGCTTTAGATCAAATTCCTTTCCATGCCATTGACACGAGAGGGTATATTGAAAATAATGACAATCGATATTTATTGGCAGCCATTACAAAACAGGAGGACGAACTCTACGTATTTCGATTTAAAGCACCAAGCTTTACAACTGGGCCTACCGATATCAATAAAACGGAAGTGCGTTATTGGTCTTTCAATTTAGGTAACGAGGCGACCTATAATTTCAACGCCCTAAAAGATGAAGATGCGATTTTAGATGATGAAGGCTTTGTCAATATTGTATTGGCAGATGCTGATCCAGACATCATATCTCGAACAAAGGAATTGGGATACAATTTTATGGAATGGAATATGCCTTGGTCCAAAGCACTTATTTTATTCAGACACATGTTGGCCAATCCCAATTTTCATGCACAGATCGAAGATGTACCACCAATCGGTGAAGAGACTGCAGATTTCGAAATAGTAGAGGCTAAGAATTTTTTAGGTGACTTTGCGCCACAAGGTGAACGAATGACGAAATCTCAATTTCTCTCTATTTATCAATCAGAAATCGTCGAATAGAGCAATACAACAGCAACACAAACACTTGCTGAGGCGAGACGCCTACAGCGACATACTCTGGTCCTTGCAGGCGTCCCGCCTCAAGGAGCAAGAAAGAGTTAGGTTAGCTTTTTGGCTTTCTCCTCACTTATTGCTGAGGCGAGACACCTACAGCGACGAGCATCGCGTCCTTGCAAGCGTCCCGCCTCAAGAAATGCTAGGTGAGCCGTTTTTGCTTTCTCCTCCTTTTGTTGAGGCGAGACGCCTTCAGCGACAGGCGACACAGAGCGAAGACGCCTGTAACATCTGAGCATTTTATTCTTTGTACTTTCCTCTTTTTAGTGCGTGTAAGGTATCTTTAGACAATGAAGAAGAAGTTGCGCTCACGAGCATGGTTTGACAAAAAAGGAAGAGATGGATTTATATATCGAGCCTGGATGAAAAATCAAGGGATACCCGACGATGAATTCCACAAGCCAATCATCGGTATTTGCAATACCTGGTCTGAGTTGACTCCATGTAATGCGCATTTTCGGGAATTGGCAGAATCTGTCAAAAGAGGAGTGCTAGAGTCTGGTGGGTTCCCAGTAGAATTTCCAGTGATGTCATTGGGAGAGACATTGATGAAACCCACCACAATGTTATATCGCAACCTTGCAAGTATGGACGTCGAAGAATCGATACGTGCCAATCCATTGGATGGGGTAGTGCTGCTTTGTGGATGTGATAAGACGACTCCATCATTAATCATGGGAGCCGCTAGTGTGGACTTACCCACCATAGTGGTGTCTGGTGGAGCAATGCTGACTGGTCGATATAAAGGCAAGCCATTAGCGACTTCTGACGTATGGCGCATCGCGGACAAAGTAACACTGGGAGAATTAGACGACTCTGAAATAAGAGAGATGGAATCCTGTTTTGGAAGAAGCAAAGGACATTGTATGGTGATGGGTACTGCATCCACAATGGCTGTTATGACAGAAGCCTTAGGTATGTCCTTACCAGGATGTGCAGCTATTCCAGCACCAGATTCTAGAAAAAAAGTAATTGCGCAATTGTCAGGAAGAGAAATCATGAAGATGGTTGAAGAAGATCGCAAGGTGTCAGATATTCTTACTCGCGAAGCATTCGAAAATGCAATTGTTGTCAATTCTGCTACAGGTGGATCGAGTAATTTTATTGTTCATTTATTGGCTATTGCAGGTCGAGTTGGTGTTGAGTTGGACTTGAAAGATTTTGATACGATTGGAAGTAAAATTCCATTATTAACAAATCTGCAACCTGCAGGCGAATATTACATGGAAGATTTTTATTATGCTGGCGGTTTACCTGTTGTTGTGAAAGAACTGCAAAGCTACTTAAAGGAAACACCAACCGCCAATGGCAAAAGCATAACGGAGAATTCTGCTTCTGCAGTCAATTATAATGATGACGTGTTGGCATCGATAGATTCTCCCTTTAAAGAAAATGCAGGAATAGTAGTTGTTTATGGCAATCTGGCAGAAAATGGTGCCGTCATAAAACCAGCCGCTGCTTCTGAACATCTGCTTGTACATAAAGGCAAAGCCGTCGTATTCGAAGATATTGAGGACTATCATGCCAGAATAAATACACCAGACTTGCAAATAGATGAAACCAGTATCATGGTTCTCAAGAACGCTGGCCCTAAGGGTTATCCTGGAATGGCAGAAGTGGGCAATATGGCTTTACCAAAATCTATATTAGAGCAAGGCATTACAGATCTAGTGCGGATTTCTGATGGGAGGATGAGCGGAACAGCTTATGGCACTACAGTGTTGCATGTGTCCCCAGAGTCGGCAGCTGGTGGCATGTTGGCTTTTGTTGAAAATGGCGATGAAATTACACTAGATGTGCCTAATCGCTCACTGACATTGCATATCGATGAAGAAAATCTTGCGCAGCGTAAAGCTAATTGGGAAGCACCAGACTTAGGTATTGACCGTGGTTACATTAAATTATACTTAGAGCATGTCGAACAAGCAGATAAGGGAGCCGATATGGATTTTCTGAGAGGCAAATCTGTTGATATGAAACTTAGAGAATCGCACTAAATAAAGTTTATTCGTTTTAAATTGATCGCAACCATCATTAATAATTTATTCATGCTTAACTGATTACACTTATGAAGCGACGCACATTTATCCAACATGCTAGCATAACATCTCTTGCACTGTCTACCGGACTTACATCATGTAATCAATCTAAGCTAAATTCAATAGTCACTATGGAAAAAACAGCAGGATTAAACATTTCGTTGGCACAGTGGTCATTGAATAAGGCTTTTTTTGATAAAACATTAGATCCAAAAGATTTTGCGAAAATTACCAAATCAACATTTGATATTTCTGCAGTAGAATATGTAAACCAGTTTTACAAAGATGAAGGTTCGAATGAGAAATTTTGGAATGAAATGAAACACATAGCTGACAATGAAGGTGTACAAAGTTTGTTGATAATGGTAGATGATGAAGGTGATCTGGGGCATCCATCGGATGAGGAAAGGATTGCGTCCGTAGAAAATCATTACAAGTGGGTGAATGCAGCAAAATTAATGGGTTGTCATTCCATCCGTGTTAATGCATTTGGTGAAGGCACAAGAGATCAACTGGCAGTGACTCTCGCAGATGGCTTGGGCAGGTTAGCAGAATATGCAGCTAAAGAAGACATCAATGTGCTTATTGAAAACCATGGCCTTCAAAGTTCTGATGCCGCATGGATAGTTCAGTTGATCAAAAATGTAAATGCACCTAACCTTGGAACATTACCTGATTTTGGGAATTGGTGTACCAGCATTCAATGGGGTGGTATCCACGGGACCGATTGCGAAAATCAATACGACATCTACAAAGGAGTAGAAGAATTTCTCCCATATGCAAAAGGCGTCAGTGCAAAAGCTTACAGCTTTAATGAAGCCGGAGAAGAAGCGACGATTGACTACAGTAAAATGATCTCCATTGTCAAAAATGCCAAGTTCAAGGGTTATATCGGTATTGAATATGAAGGCAATGACATGACTCCAAATGATGGTATTACTGCAACAAAAAAATTACTTGAGAAATACATTTGACATGATGACATTGAATATTCTTATTGAATGTTCAATCTGTTCTTAATCTCTTACGCATGCAAACTCTCATTTAATTCTATGACTTTAGTATTTGGTCGTGCAGTGAGTTTTCCAGTTTGCGAATCATTGTAATACAGCATATACTCTTTACCATTCAGATCCATTCCTTTCACAATATTCTGTCCCTCTCCAACCACGGTTCCATTAATGTCGACTGGTTGTTTATCCTTGTTGTATAAAGAGACTTTTGAGGCAGCTGTAATGTAAACGCCCGCAGCAACAGTACAACCATCTCCAAGCGAAATTCCCGTTCCAGCATTTGCACCAAGCAGACATTTTTGACCTATAGAAATGACATTTTTGTTACCTCCAGATAAAGTACCCATAATGGAAGCACCACCACCGATATCTGAATCTTGACCAACAATTACACCTGCTGATATGCGACCTTCGACCATGGCATTACCCAAAGTGCCAGCATTAAAATTGACAAAGCCAGCAGGCATGACTGTGGTCCCTGGACTTAAGTAGGCGCCAAGCCGCACTTTAGAACCAGACACGATTCTGACTCCTTCTGGTACATGATAATTAACCATGTATGGAAATTTATCTACGTGGCTAACGACTAGTTCTTCTCCTGAAACACTGTACAGTAGTTTTTGTGCAGCCAAATCTTTTGGAAGGATTGGGCCTTTATTTGTCCAAGCGACATTATTCATTTTTCCAAATATGCCACTACAGTTTATCTCATGTGGTTTGACATGCAATTGACTGAGACATTGTGTTTTAAAATAACCTTCTTCTGGTGTCTCTACGCCTTGATCTTTATCGTACATGAAATAGGCAATCACGTCAGCTTCATAATACCCATTGCTTTTGATGCCTTTGGAAAGCAAATTTATGATATCTGTATTTGGATGATTATTGCCATCATTTAGAATTGGTTCAAAGACCGCGACGGTTTCTTCTAGTTGTTTTTCAGTCAACTCGACAAAGCCATTTTGGTTGCCTTGAGCACCTGTAATGTCGGTCAACACTGCGGCTACTCCAAAGTAGCGATCATAATTAATATGTGGGTAAAAAACCTCAAGAGTCATGTCCTCTCGTCTCTTTCTTAACCCGATGGCATATGCCAATGGTCGTTGATAATGATCTCTTCCTTCTATGGATTGAATGTGTTGTTTTAGACTTTCTATTGTGCTCATCACTAGCGATTTTGAATGCGCTGCGAAAGTAAACTAAAATGCTAAAAGATGGAACTTGTCGTTGATGGAAATTTGAAATGAATGTGTTGCTTGGTGGGGCGCTCGTGAACTCACTTGTTGGGGCGTTCGCAGGCTCACTTGTTGGGGCGCTCGTGAACTTACTTGTTGGGTCGTTCGCGGGGCTCACTTGTTGGGTCGCTCGTGAACTCGCTCGTTGGGTCGTTCGTAAACTCACTTTTCAAAAGAATCGTTTTTATAGGTCTCATTCCGTCGCTGTAGGCGTCTCGCCTCAGTAAATTGAACCTACCTACGGCAGGCAGGCCTACCTACGGCAGGCAGGCTTGACTCTTGAACTTGCTCTTGACTCTTGAACTTGCTCTTGACTCTTGAACTTGCTCTTGACTCTTGAACTTGCTCTTGTCCCCTTACGGCTGCAACTGGTAAGACCTAGTCTGTTCGCCTTCTTTCTCAAAAATGGTGGCGACAAAGTTAGATGGTGAATAGATGTGTAATGAAATCGCCTTTTCTGATTCAGACGCATTGCCTAAGCGATGAACACAAATACCATCGTCCACATAACTGTATTGACCAACGGTTATGGTCGTAGACCCTGTCGGATTTAGTTCATGGCAAAATCGATCTTCCTTCAAATGACCTAGGATTGGATAGACCAAACAACCATTTGATGGGTGATTGTGGATAGGGCTTTTTTGACCTGTGTTCCAGCCGATCAATACCACATCGAAGTCTCTGATGCGATGGATAAGCTTTCTACAATAATGGTCTTCTGAAAATTCTGCAGCAGCAATGCCTTCCTTTATCTCTGGTGTAATGGAATCCATGAAATAATCTCCTTGCTGAGATAAATTGTAATTAGGCAGGGCTGTAATTAAAGATTTGAGTTCATTGAACATAAGCATCAATACTTGTATTGGTAAGGTATTCCAATTTATTGAAATTTGTACCTATAAATGTCGATATTCATTCAACAAGAATCATAATACACTGATGGAAATAGTACACGATCTCTCATTTATGCTCCCTATATGTATCGCAATTTTCTTTGCGATCGTATTTTTACAGTCTGGACTGGATAAAGTGTTTGATTGGAAAGGCAACAAGAGTTGGATTTCTTCTCATTTTAAAGACACCTTTTTGAGCCCTATGGTGCCGTTGTTATTGGGCACAGTGACATTCTTTGAGTTGCTTGCGGGAGCTTTAGCTGTCTTCGGAGCCATCTATTTTTTAATAAATCGATCTACTTTCTGGATAGAACAGGCATTGATAGTCTCAATTATATCGCTATTGATGCTGTTATTTGGACAAAGAATAGCGAAGGACTACGAAGGAGCAAAGACGATTGCCATATACTTCGGTGTAGCTATAGTCAGCGCAATAGTATTGATGATGATATAAATTAGAATCCAAGGGATCTACGCATCGACCCCTAAAAGAAAATAGTAAAAGGGATTAAAATTTAATTCCATTTAGTAGAATATAATTCTATATATTTGTATTTGAAATTAAATGCGAGTTGTTACACCAAAAAGACTTACTGAATTTTCAAAGAAGCATCCACAGTCTAAAATACCACTCTTGTATTGGTATGAAATTGTTAAGAGTGCAAATTGGAACAGTTTAGATGAAATCAAGCAAGATTTTAACTCAGTAGACTATGTAGGAAACAATCGCTATGTCTTCAATATCAAAGGAAATGATTTCCGATTAATTGTCATTATAATATTTGTATCAAAGAAAGTCTATATCAGGTTTATAGGCACACATGCTGAATACAGTAAAATAAATCCTACAGAAACTAAATTTCTATAAAAATGGAGAAGAAAGAATATATACTAGCAACGAAGAGGCTAGAGGAATTGATCAGCATACTCACTGAGAAAGGTAAACTCTCAAAAAAGCAACAATCAGAGCTAGACCTTATTTCAGAAAACATTGCTGATTATGAAGAGTCTAACTTTCCATTCAAACCAGAAAATTTAAAGGAAATGATTGAACTAAGGATGTATCAACGCAAACTAAAACAAAAGGATGTTGCCAAATTATTAGGAACAACACCGTCAAGAATAAGCGAAATATTAAACGGTAAACGGAGATTAACTCTTGAACTTGCTAAAGCACTGTATAAAAAGTTAAATATTGATGCCGAAATGATATTGAATGAAGCACCATAATTAACATAACTATAGTCAGCGCAGCTACACTGATTTCGCTATGATTGTTAAACGTGCAAATAGATGAAGTATTTGAATCCAAGGGGGTCATGACCCCTTTGAGGTAAGCAATGCCTCTTTGAGGGATGCATAGAACCTTAAATAAGCCTATATAACATCAAATGCTTTGACCAAACAGGTCAATAGCGCTGGTAACCATATCCAAAACCAAGAGTTGAAGAAAATCAGCCATATGATGGTCAAGACAAGAAAAATCCCGAATAATCCAAAGTATTTTTTGCTAGAATTCTGTGCTTCAGCCATATCATTCAATTTTGCTGCAAAAGTAATATTTATAAAGCATTCTTGCATTAGCTAGATAACTTTATCTTTGCAGCTTCAAATAAAGAAAACGGATGGATTTTAAACAGTTGATTTCACACTGTAAAGAATATGGCTTCATTTTTCAATCAAGTGAAGTGTATGATGGCCTCGCAGCGGTTTATGATTACGGACCGAATGGCGTAGAGCTCAAGAACAATATAAAAAACTATTGGTGGAAGAGTATGGTCAATATGCATCAGGACATTGTTGGTATTGATGCCTCGATCTTTATGCATCCGAAAACCTGGAAGGCTTCTGGACATGTTGACGCTTTTAACGATCCTTTGGTAGATAATAAAGATTCCAAAAAGAGATATCGAGCTGATCAATTGATCGAAGGCTTTTGCGAGAAAATCGAAGCTAAGATTAAGAAAGATGTAGAAAAAGCAAGAAAGAAATTTGGTGATGACTTTGATGAACAGCAGTTCCGTACCACCAATGGAAGGATCATCGATCGGCAAAAACGCATAGATGACATTCTTGGTCAATTGGCTGACAACATGCGAGATGAGAACATGGAAGGTCTCAAAAATCAGATAGTCGAATTAGAAATTGCTTGTCCTGAAAGTGGTTCTCGAGAGTGGACGGATGTGAGACAATTCAACTTAATGTTCTCTACTCAACTTGGTAATATTGCCGGCGAAGAAGGTAAATTATATCTGAGGCCGGAAACTGCTCAAGGTATTTTTGTCAATTTCTTAAACGTGCAGAAAACGACGAGACAGAAAATACCATTTGGTATAGCACAAATAGGGAAAGCATTCCGAAACGAGATTGTTGCCAGACAATTTATTTTTAGAATGCGCGAGTTTGAGCAAATGGAGATGCAATTCTTTGTACCACCAGGATCAGAAATGGAATGGTATAATTACTGGAAAGAAACGCGTATGAACTGGCACCTTGCATTAGGAACGCCACATGAAAAACTGAGGTATCATGATCACGATAATTTAGCTCACTATGCTAATGCTGCTCTTGATATTGAATATGAATTTCCTTTCGGCTTCAGAGAACTTGAAGGCATCCATTCTCGAACAGATTTTGATTTGAGCAGCCATCAAGACTTGTCTGGTAAAAAGTTGCAATACTTCGATCCAGCCAAAAATGAAAACTACGTACCGTATGTTGTAGAAACATCAATCGGCTGTGATCGGATGTTTTTAGCCATGATCAGTGAATCTCTACAAGAAGAAACGGTACCTGATTCAGAAGGTAAAGAGTCAACTCGGATTGTAATGAAGTTGCACCCGAGCTTGGCTCCTGTAAAAGTAGCTGTATTGCCATTACTGAAAAACAAAGAACCATTGACAAAGGCAGCCAAAGACGTCTTTGATCAACTCAAGTTCAAATTCAATTGCCAGTATGATGAGAAAGATGCAATTGGACGAAGATACAGACGACAAGATGCAATTGGTACACCGATTTGTGTCACTATCGATTTTGATACACTGGAAAATCAAACAGTAACTGTTAGGGACCGTGATTCTCTTCAGCAAGA